>JAHFOZ010000447.1 GCA_023261405.1 Planctomycetota bacterium | reverse complement strand
CGGACACCAAGGACTATCTCATGCTCGTCCCGGCGGCAGGGGACGCGTCGCCGGCGGACCTCCCGCCGGAGGACCTGCTCAAGGCCTCCGCGAAAGTGATCGGGAAAAAGCATCCCACGGTGCTCTATCTGGTGCGGGCGGGGAAGGATGGAGAGAAGGTTCCGAAGATCGGCCGCGAGGAGGGCGACCGCTGGGTCTTCGAGGGTGAGATCCCCGCCGCCGCGAAGGACAAGAAGCCGCTCCGCCTCGGGATCGTGGTGGTCGGGAAGTCGCCGGATTTCTAGTGCGATACCTTCCGGTGATCGCGGCCGCGCTCCTCGCCGCTTGCAACCCTCCGCCGACCCTCCAGGTCCCGCCTCCTGCCCCCGCGGGCCCCGACTTTTCAGGAATCGCCTGGGTCGACGCCCCTCCCGATCTCGCGGGCCGGCCCGTCCTCGTGCGCTGGTGGACGAACGGCTGAGCGATGTGCACCCGGTCGGCGCCCGTGCTGGCGGACCTGGCGAAGAAGGCGGCGGTGGTGGCGGTCTACCATCCCAAGCCGCCGCGGGACGTGACGCCGGAGGCGGTACGCGAGGCCGCGCGGGCGATCGGGATGCCGGGGACCCTGGGGGTGGATCGGGACTGGAAGGTGCTGGACCGCTGGAAGCCGCCGGCGGAGCGGTCCTTCACCTCGCTCACGTTCCTTCTCGACAAGCGGGGACGGGTGCGCTTCGTCCACAAGGGAGGCACCCTCGAGCCCGCCGAGGGGGCCGATCTGGGCCAAAGGATTGATGCCCTCTTTGCCGAAAGAGACTGAGATGGATTATCGAAGGCCCCGGGTCTACATCCCGCCCTACAACTACTGCGACCGCTGGTGCGAGCGCTGCCGGATCGACAAGACGCGCTGCCTGCTCTACCAGACCGAGATGGACGAGCGCCTGCACCGCGAGATCGACGGGAAGGGCCGGCCCTCGCCCGAAGAGGTGATGGGGCGGATGGTGGAGGACACGCACGCCGCGCTCCGACTGGTCGAGGAGCAGGTGCGCGGGATGGGGTTCGACCCCGAAGAACTCAAGCGCGCGGCGGGGCGCGATCCGGAGCCCCCGGCGGAACCCGATCCGATCGTGGAAGAGGCCCTGGTCCTGGCCTCGGCCGCCGCCGCCTTCGTCCGGCAGCACGCGGCGGATCTCGGCGAAGAGGCGGCGCTGCTGCGGCGCACCCTGGCCCTCGTCGGCCCGAAGCTCGGTCGGGCGCAGACCCGCGACCGCTCGGACGAGGCGGTGGCGGATGCGATCCTCCAGGCCCAGGTGGCGGACCGCGCGCTCGCGGCGATGATGGAATCCCTGGAGAAGGTTCGTGTCCGCCGGCCCGGGCTCTCGGACGGCATGCTGGACCTGCTCGCGCTCATGCAGCGGATGAGGGTGGAAATCCGCCGTCGCTGGCTGGAGCGTCCCTGCGATCTCCTCGAACCCGCCCCTTCCGACGCCTGGTGGGGCCCGCTGCGCGACATCACCCCGACCCTCCGGCACCTGAAGCGCTGATCGGCCCCTCCCGCCCGGCCCCATATCTTTCCCCATATGCGTGATCAATTTCGGGCTGATTCCAGGGCGGACGCTTTACAGGGGACAGGAAGTTCACAAGGAGGGGATATGGGTCGCAGGAATCGGGGATTGGCCCTCCTCATCGGCTTCCGTCGGGGGCGCGAAGGAGGGGCTTGCCCCCCGAAGCTCAGCCCGCAAAGGAGCGTAGGAGGGTTCAGCCTGCTGGAAGTCATGGTCGCGCTCTCCGTGCTCATCATCGGGCTCGTGGGGCTCCTGGCCGTCATCGCCAGCACCACCCGCCTCAACGCCCTGAGCCGCGAGAACCTCGTGGCGCGGCGCTCCGCCGAACGGATGCTGGAGTCCATGCGCAACACCCCCTGGAAGGACATCTTCAAGCACTACCACCTCAAGGCCAACGACGCCTACACCCCCGCCGCCTCCGTGTCCGCCGTCGCCCACGGACCGGACTTCGAAGTCGAGAAGAACGACGCCGGACTCCAGGTCCTCCGGCCGCTGTCCGGCGATGCCGACGGCAAGTGCGGCAAGATCTATTTCCCCACGGACGCCTCGGGCAGCGACCTCCTCGAGAAGGGCAGCGGTGCCTTCGTGGGCTCCGGCGCCGACCTCGACCTGGACCGGAACGGCCTCATCGACACAACCGATGTGTCCAAGGACTACAAGCTCCTCCCGGTCCGCCTCGTCATCGAGTGGGAGGGCATCAGCGGACCGCGAAGTTTGACGTACCACCACGTCTTCATGGAGAGGTGATCCGTGCGCCGACACGATCGCGGCCTCACCCTCCTCGAAGTGACCGTCGCCAGCGCCATCCTGGGCGCCATGGTCCTCATGCTCTTCCTCATCCTCCATTCCACCTCCGCGTCCGTCGAGCTCCAATCCGCCAATCTCAAGCTCGACGAGCGCGGCCGGGAAGCCCTCGAGGAGATCGCCCGCGAGCTCCGAATGTCCGGAACCGACGCCCTCTGGAATGCGAGCCCCTCCCTCAAGAAGCTCACGTCCAACGACCAGACCAGCGACCTCCAGTTCTACATCCCCGGGGCGTTCGACATGGGCGCCTACGTCAAGAACGACGGCAAGACCGTCCTCGACAAGTCGATCCGCTATGTCTGGGTCTGCGACGAGCGCGACAGCCTCGGCAACCCGCTCGTGGACGGCAAGGACAACGACAACGACGGTCTCGTCGATGAGGGATATGTCCGGAAGACCGACCTCTACGGCAAGGTCAGCCGCCTGGTGGACGACGTGCCCTTTGAGGTGTCCGAAACGGACGACCCCGCCAAAAAGACCGCCAAGCGCCCCGGTTTCCTCATCGCGCGGGATAAGAACGTCCTCACCGTCACCCTCTCCCTGGAGACCCTGGATCCCGTGGGAGGGAAGGTGCCCGTGGACCCCGCGGTCCCCACGGGACCCCAGAAGCGCCGCACGATCCTCCGCCGCGTCCAGACCACCGTCGAATTGAGGAACTGAGCCATGACCCTGTACCGAGCCGCAGAAGTTCGGGGCCAGCGGTGCCCCGCGGGGGCCCCTGGCCACGAGCTTGCGAGTCGGGGTAGAAGGATCGCCCTCCGCGAACGGGGCAGCGCCCTCCTCCTCTGCGTCGTCCTCACCCTCATCATCGTGGGCATCAGCGGCGCCTACCTCTCCTTCAGCATCATCAACAGCCGGAAGACCGCCTCGGACGTGAACGCCCTGCAGGCGCTCTACGTCGCCGAGAGCGGCGCGGCGCTCTACATCGACGGGCTCAACAAGGGCGTCGCCCTCACGGCGGGCAAAGGCTCGCTCGGCGGCGGCACCTGGTCCATCCCCGCGCCCCTCGACTTCGGCACCGACAAGGCCGACAACAACGGCGACAAGATCATCGACGATGAGGCCGAGAGGAACTTCGTCCGCTTCGAGGCCGCCGGCACCTATGCCGGGACCTTGCGTCGCATCGAGGTGGTCCTCTCGAAGACGCCCGGGGGCGTCTTCTGGAACGCCGTCTTCGCCGGCAACAGCTCCAAGGATCCCAATTACACCCTGGAGTTCGGGGGCAAGGGGACGCAGAAGGACATCGTCAAGGGGGACATCTATTCCGGCGGCGGCTTGACGACGAGCGGCGATGCGGCGCTCCTGGACGAGACGGGGGGCGGCCCCGCCAAGTCCGTCATGAGCTCAGGGAACTCCTCGCACGGCTCCTCGGCCGCCACCCCCGGGTACGTCAAGGGGGACCAGCAGCCGCTCGACATCGACTCCATGAAGTACGACCAGCGCGCCGACCCCAGCAACCCGCTCTACGACCCCTCCCTCTTCGTGAACGTGGCGAACGAACTCGCCACGAACGGCAAAAAGGGCACCGTCAAGAGCACCACGGACGGCCTGGGCACCGCGCTGCAGATCGACGACGTCAACAACCCCGCCCATCTCTTCCGCCAGGACCCCACCGACGGCACGAAGCAGCGCGTGGAGACCTACGGCGGCGGCGCCACCGACAAGGCCGACTTTTTCATGGAGGACCCCACCCAGGACGTCTACAACGGGATGGGCACCGACTTCACCGGCGGGAAGGACGCCCAGAGGCTCCAGGTCTCCCCCAACGGCAACGAGAAGGTCTACTTCGTGGACGGCAACCTCTGGTTCTCCAACGCCCCCACCTTCACCTTCAAGTTCAAGCACGACTTCGCCCAGGGGATGAAGATGACCATCGTGGTCAAGGGTAACATCTACCTCACGGACAACCTCCTCTACCAGAACCTCGCCGACGACGGGATCGCCCTCATCGCGATGGAGGACGACAAGTTCAAGAGCAAGGCGCCCGGCGACTTCGCCGGAACCCAGGTTCA
>JAHFOZ010000042.1:9165-18067 GCA_023261405.1 Planctomycetota bacterium | reverse complement strand
ACACCGGAGGGAGCGGCCTCTCCTGGACCGCCGTCACCTCCGCCCCCTGGGCGACGCCGGGCCTGACGGCGGGAACGCTGACCCCCGGGCAATCCATCGCCGTTGCGGTCACGGTCGACGCCTCCCCTTACGGGGCCGGGACGCTGACGGGATCGATCACCGTCACCGCGGCGGGAGCCCTGGGCAGCCCCAGGACAGTCGCCCTCCAGCTGGACATCGCCGCCGCCACGCCCCTGATCTCCGCCGGCAGCACGAGCCTCAATTTCGTCGCCACCGAGGGAGGGGCGAATCCGGCCACCCAGAATGTGTCCATCACCAACACGGGCGTCGGGACGCTGGCCATCATCGCCACTCCGAACGCCCGCTGGATCACGGCCACCCCCTCCACCGGCACGGCCCCCGTGACGCTCACGATCGGCGCCGACATCACCGGACTGGGCGAGGGCCTCTATACCGGATTCGTCACCGTCTGGAGCAGCTCTGCGAGCACCCCGGCGCAGGCCGCGAACTCCCCCGTCCGGATCGCCGTCACGCTCGCGGTCAACCCCGCAGCCGGCCCCCCGGGAGGGGCCAAGTGGACGATCCTGGTCTACATGAACGCGGACAACGACCTCGAGACGTTCGCCCTCCAGGACATCAACGAGATGGAGGCCGCCGGCATCCCCGCCGACGTGAACGTGGTCGTCCTCGTGGACCGCATCCCCGGCCATGACGCGAGCAACGGGAACTGGACCAACACGCGCCGGTACCTCATCACCTCCGACGCGGACACCTCCACGATCAGTTCCACCCTCCTGGACAACTACGTGGAACTGAACATGGGCGACCCCAACGTCCTGACGGCGTTCTGCCAGCAGGCGATCGCCGAGTATCCGGCCAGCAAGTACGGGCTCGTGGTGTGGAACCACGGCGGCGGCTGGACCGCCGCGGGCGTCGACGAGACGGACGGGGACACCCTGACCCTCCCCGAACTCTCCTCCTCCATGGCGGCCGTGCAGGCTTCCCTGGGCGGGGCGTTCAAGTTCGACCTGGTCGTCTTCGACGAGTGCCTGATGGCCCAGCACGAGGTGGCCTTCGAGATCTCCCCCTATGCCCGCGTCATGGTGGGTTCCGAGGAGCCCACTCCCGGCTACGGGATGGACTACGCGAACGCCCTCTCGATCCTGGCCGTCGGCTCGAACATCTCGCCGCAGTCCCTGGGGGTGCGCTTCGCCTCGACGTTCGCCGACTTCTATCGCACCGTCCTCCCCGCCGCCGGAGGCCCCCCCACCGACAACATGACCACCTCCGTCATCGACCTGGCGTCGGTCGGCGCTCTCGCCGTGCAGGTGGATAGCCTGGCCGCCGTCCTCCAGACGGGGATGGCCGGGCAGTTTCCACACATCGCCCGGACCCTCGCGGACGTCGAGTCCTTCGACGGCGCGAAAGCCGACTTCGTGGATCTCGGCGACTTCTGCGAGATGCTCCGGCAGCTCAGCCCCACCGGCGCCGTCCAGACGTCCTGCCTCAACGTCCTCGCCGCATTGCGCACCGCAACGCTCTTCACGGACTCCGGCGCGGACTGGCCCCACCCTCTCGTCCGCGGGCTCTCGATCTACTTCCCGGACGAGGGGAGCGCCGCGACCGTCAACGCCTACATCGCCGGGTCCCTCTGGGCCTCGGCTCCCAGCGCCTGGGTCGACCTGATCAACGCCTACTACGCCCAGGCGGCCGCCGACACGACCGATCCCACGGTCTCGAGCCTTTCCGTCAGCTCGACCACGGTCGCCGCCGCCGGCAGCATCACGGGGAGCGCGACCGTGGCGGACGACGTCGCCCTCACCGGCGTCACCCTGTTCGCGGCGCTCCAGTCCGGCAGCCTCCTGACGTTCATGGAATCCACCCACGTCTGCGCCCCCGCCCAGCAGATTCTGGCGGACGGACGGGCGGTGGACCTCTGGGGGGCGGGCCCGTATCTCGTGAATTTCACCTGGGCCCCCGTGGGCTGGGCCGTCTCCTCCGGCGCTGCCACCTTCTGGTGCGCGCCCGAGGTCGGCTGTCCCTCGAACGGCGAGAAGGAAGGCATCTCCGTGCAGGTTCGCTACCAGGAGGCCGGAACCACGGGGTTCAAGGACGGAGCGATGACCTTCGACGTCCAGAGCGGGAGGATGGTCAACCTGTACGTCTTCACCGGGACCAGCGTCGGCGAGGTCGTCCCCGGGCCGGGCGACCAGGTCCAGATCGTCCTGCAGCGGGTGGACGTGGGGACGGGCGCGACCTCCACGGGCATTTCGGGGACCTTCACCGTCGCCGCGAACGTCCCCTTCTTCCTGTCCAGGGTGCCGCTCCCCGCGGGGAGCTACCAGTTCGGCGCCTTCGCGGAGGACATGAGCGGGAATACGGGAATCCAGATGGTCCCCGTCACCGTCACTCCATGATCCGGGCGACCCCGGAGCGGGCGTGCCGCCGGAGCCGTGGGCCGATGTCTTCGGGAGGTACAATCCCTCCGTGAGTCGCGGGGACGAGGACGCCGAGGGCGGGGAACTCCGGGAGGAGGAGTTCCCGGACGAGCAGCCTGACGCCGACGAGGAAGGGACCTGGCCCTGCCCCCGGTGCGGGGCCTCCATCCACATCGAGGCGTCGATCTGCCCTCGATGCGATGCCTTCGTCACCCCGCGCGCGGCCTCTCCCTCGAAGGCCTGGCCGTGGTGGATGTGGCTGGGGCTCGCTCTGGCCGCCGCCGTGATGCTGGGATGGGCGCTCCTTCGGGCCTGAGCCCGGCCGGGACCATTTTCCATGCCGAATTCATCTTGCTTTCCCCCTCCGCCTCGCTACAATCCGCCCATCCCCCAGGAGTTCACCGTGACGGATGACAAGACCGGGATCGACAGGAATCGCTTCAGCCCCCCCGCGCCGCCCCCTCCTCCCACGGCCCCCGCAGCGGAGAACCAGCGCCGCAGCCCGCGCTTCCCTATCCATGAAGCCTCGATCCACCTCACGACGAAGGGGCTCATGGCGTCGTTCGGCTTCGGACGCGGCAACCGCGCGCGGAACGCCGTCAACCTGTCCGTGGGCGGCGCGCTCGTGGGCTGCGGAAAACGGATCGAGCCCGGAACCCCCGTGCACGTCCGGATCGAAATCCCGAGATTCAAGGACACGATCGAGGGAGACGCCGAGGTGCGCTGGTGCGCCGCGAGCGCGCGCGACACGAAACTCTACTACGTCGGCCTGTGCTTCACCGGCCTGGACGCCGACCAGCAGCGGACGGTCGAGGCCCTGCACCGGTGGTTCACCTCGCCCGAGTACAAGCTCCGCAGCGCCACCCGCCGGCGCCCGTAGGGACCCCGACCCAATCCCGGATTCAGGGGTGAGTCCACACGAGACCCGCGGGTTTGGCCGACCCGGCAGATCAATGCAGTCAAACCACTCGAGAGGACTACCGGGAGCGGTGTCTCCGCGCCCAGGGCGCCGCCGGTCGGGACTGCCGCGGGCCGGAGAAGGGACGGAACGCCGGCGCCGGCAAGGGCCGCGCGGGCTCCGCAGCGCCGCGGGCCTCCCCGCCCTGCACGGGGATGCGCATCCGGATCAGCTTCTCGACGGCCGCCAGTTCCTCCCGCTCCTCGGGCGAGCAGAAGGTCATCGCCGCTCCCCCGGCCCCGGCGCGCGCCGTCCGCCCGATGCGGTGGACGTAGTTCTCCGGGACGTCGGGCAGGTCGTAGTTCACCACGTGCGTGATCTCGTCGACGTCGATGCCGCGCGAGGCGATGTCGGTGGCCACGAGGATCCGCGAGGAGCCCCTCTTGAAGTTCTCCAGCGCCCGCTCGCGGGCGCCCTGCGCTTTGTTTCCGTGGATGGCGTCCGCCTTGAAGCTGCTCCCGTTGAGCTGCTCGGCCAGCTTGTTCGCCCCGCGCTTCGTGCGGGTGAAGACGATCACGCGCCTCAAGGCCGGGTCCCGGAGGAGACGGCTCAGCAGGGGGAATTTCTCGTGCCGCTCCACGCGGTAGACGGACTGGGTGATCGTGTCCACGGTCGTCGCCGCGGGCGCGACCTCGACGCGCACCGGGTCCGTGAGGATGTCGCGCGCCAGCGTCCGGATCTCGGGGGCGAGCGTCGCGGAGAAGAACACCGTCTGGCGTTTCCGCGGCAGGGCGGAGATCACGCGGCGCACGTCGTGGATGAACCCCATGTCGAGCATGCGGTCCGCCTCGTCGAGGACGAGGATCTCGACCCGGTCGAGCCGCGCGATCCGCTGCTGGAGGAGGTCCAGCAGGCGCCCGGGCGTGGCCACGAGGACGTCCACGCCGGCCCGGAGGGCCCGGGCCTGGGGTTCCTGCCCCACGCCGCCGAAGACGGTCGTGTGGCGGATGCCCGTGTATCGCCCGTAGCTCGCGAAACTGTCCCCGATCTGGGACGCCAGTTCGCGGGTCGGGGCCAGGACGAGGATGCGCACGTGCCGGGGGGATGGCACGGGCGCGCCGTGGAGGCGCTGGAGGATCGGGAGCGCGAACGCGGCGGTCTTGCCGGTGCCAGTCTGCGCGCAGCCGAGGAGGTCGCGCCCCGCCAGGACGGGGCCGATGGCCTGCTCCTGGATCGGCGTGGGGTGCTCATACCCCTCCTCCCGCACGGCGCGGAGGAGCGGTTCGATGAGCGCCAGGTCTTCGAATCGGGTCATGAAAGGTCGCTTAAAGTAGAGAAAAGAAACACCCTCGGTCGGTTCTGTTCAGATCGCGCAGACGTGACGGGTCGGCGGCAGTCGGAGTAAACGTCCCGAACGACCCGGACTATAGCCTACCGGACGGAATTCCGCAAGCCCTGATTTCGCCCTCCCCGGACGCAAAGCGGTTACAGATTGCGTCAGCCCCCGGCGCCCCCTCCTCACCCGTCTCCGCGGATACTGTATTACTATGGCACAACACTTGCTCCCCGTCCCCCGACCTTCCGGCCGGAGGGATGCGACGCCGCGGTGTGCGGCGTCCAGGGGCGACGGGACGCGGATCCCGCGTCCCCCAGGGGAACCGTCATTGAAGGGACGAACCATGCGCCGGAACAAGGGCTTCACGCTGATCGAACTGATGATCGTGATCGCGATCATCGCCATCATCGCCGCCATCGCCATCCCGGGGCTCCTGGCCGCCCAGAGGGCCGCGAACGAGCGGGCCGCCGCCGCCTCGATGAAGAGCGTCGCGACGGCCCAGGCGGACTTCCGGGCCAACGACCGCGACGGCAACAAGGTGCAGGACTTCTGGACGGGCGACGTGGCGGGGCTCTTCTGCATCAAGACCGTCGACTCGACGGGAAGCGCCAACAAGCTGATCGAACTCTCGCTGGCCGCGGCGGACTCCGATCCCCTCGCCGCGGTGAACCAGTACAACCCCGCGATCTCCAGCTACGCGAACCAGGGGCCCAAGTCGGGCTACTGGTTCTGGGCGCTCGCCTCGGACCTGTCGATCCCGGAGGTCTACCGGGGAAGCACGGGGGGCAATCCCGCCATCGGCGTGGCCCACTACCACAATTCGAAGTTCGGGGTCATCACCTACCCCGATTCGTACCCCTCGAGCGGCAAGGCCGCGTTCATCCTCAACGAAGGGAACAGCATGTACCGGCGCTCCCTCACCACCCCCGTGAAGCCCGCCAGCACCACCCCTCCGGGCCCCGTCACCGCCGCGGGGTACGCGGACTGGCCGAGCGACCAGCAGCTGAAGACGTACTGGGCCAAGAGCGAATGAGTCCGCCCTTGGGGCAGGCCGGGCGGGTCGGAGGTCCGACCCGCCTGCGCCTGCTCCTGATGGGGGCGGGTCGGGCGGGGGGGTGAGCCCGCCGGGGCGCGGCGCCCGCGCGGATCAGCCGGTTCTTAGCCCTAAGTACTTCGACTCGCAAGTTCGTGCCCAGATGGCCGCAGGGGCACAACGGGTCCCGAACTTCTGCGGCTCAGCACCAGGACAGCGCCTTGATCCTGACGAGGCCCGCCCGCAAGATCGCCCGCACGATTGCGATCCTCATCCCCAGCTCCCGATCTACGGCCGGGGCCACGAATCCGTGCGGAACGGCGACGCCGGGAGGTTCTCCTTGTTGTACAGATTGCACTCCGGATAATCCGCCCACGCATACCGCACGGCGGCCGGCTTGACCACCTCGGCGCTGGAGACGATGACCGTGTTGCCGTCGATCTTCGCATCGGCCCAGACGAACTTCTTGTCCTCGCCCGCCACCGCGAACCCGGCGAGCTTGTCCCCCTTGGAGACGAGGCCCCCGCCTGCGTGCTTGAACGACAGGCGCGCCTTGCCGTCCTCGACCTTCATCGATTCGTAGATCGGCCCGGAGTAGACGAGGTCCCTCCCGTACGCCACGTGCTGCGCCGCGAGCGCCAGGCGCCCGCCCACGTCCTGCTTGTTCTTCGGATGGATGTCCGTCGCGTCGCCGATGTCGATGATGACCGCCATCCCCGTCTTGGGCGTCGCCAGCGACATCGTCTGCGCCTCGCGCAGCTCGGCCCAGGAACTCTCCACGGGATGGTCGAGCTTCTCGTTCTTGTTCGCCCGGAAGTTGGCCAGCTGCACGAACAGGAAGGGGAACTCGCCCTGCCCCCAATCGTCGCGCCAGTTCTTGATCATCGCCGGGAACAGCGTCCGGTACTGCGCGGCGCGGCTCGCGTTGGACTCGCCCTGGTACCAGATCGCGCCCTTGATGCCGTAGGGCAGCAGCGGGGCGATCATCCCGTTGTAGAGCATCGTAGACCCGGGGCCGGGCGTTTTGGGCGCCGGCTTGCCCTCGGCCTTCGCCTTCTCCTCGGCCGCCTTCTGGGCCTCGACCCGCTTCACGTGGGCATCGGCCAGCCCCTTGAGTTCCGCGTTCCCCGCCAGCACTTCCAGGCGCGTCCAGAGCTCCGCGGCGGTGCCGCCCCAGGACGTGTGGATCAGGCCGACCGGCACGTCGATCGCCTTCTGCAGATCGCGGCCAAAGTAGTACGCCACGGCCGAGAAGTTGGGCACCGACGCGGGAGTGCAGATGCTCCACGCCCCCACGACCTCCGCCTGCGGCGCCAGGGCGGGCTTCTTGGGCACCGTGAAGAGACGGATCCTGGGGAAGTCCGCGGCGGCGATCTCCTTCTCGAAGTTCGCCGCCCCTCTCACCGACTGCTCCATGTTCGACTGGCCGCTGCACACCCACACCTCGCCCACGAGGACGTCCTTGACCGTGAGGGTGGCCTTCCCGGAGACGCTCAGCTCGTGCGGCCCGCCCGCCTTGATCGGATCGAGCTTCGCCATCCACTTCCCGTCGGCGCCCGCCTTCGCTGACTTCTTCTGGCCGGCGATCGAGACGATCACCTCGTCGCCCGGCTCGGCGGTCCCCCACACCGGCGCGGGCAGGTCCCGCTGGAGGACCATGTGGTCGGTGAAAAGCGCGTGAAGCTTGAGTTCGGCCCGCGGCGCGGCCGCCACGAGAATGAGCGCCAGGAAGGCCAGGGCATGACGCATAGGCTCGCCTCCAATCGGTGGTTTTCCCGGAAGATACTACGCCCCGCGTGCGCGCCGAGCCTCACACGGGGACAAAATCATGCCATTCGAAGCCGTCCGGCAGGGCTCGCGAGGCCGCGAACTCGAGGTGCAGGACGCGCCGGTGCGCGGAGCACCCGGGCTTGGAGCGCCCCGAGCGATGGATCAGGAGGGGCCGCATGAGGACGACGTCGCCTTCCAGCGCGAGCAGCTCCCGCTCCAAGCCCCCCACCATCGGCTCTTCTTTGCCGGCGCGGTGCGAGCCGGGCACGACGACAAGCGGCCCGTTCTCCTCCGTCACGTCGTCGAAGTGGATTCGCGCGGCGACCATCGCCTCGAGCAGCTCCGCGGGGGCCTCGACGTGCGGGACGCCGGACTTCGTCGTGGGACAGCGGAACCGCGCGCACGGGGTCGAGTTGTCGCGCACGGCGATCGTGAGATCCCGGTGGCGCGCCAGCGTCCAGCTCCGTCCCGGCGGCTTGTCGAGGTAGAGCGCCCGGACCAGCCCGCCCTCGGGCCCGAGGATCCGCGCGAGGAAGCCCGGGAGCATCGTGGAGGCCAGCGCCTCGAGGATCGCCGGGCCGTACTCCAGGAGGTTCCGCGCAGCGAACGGCTCGCCCCTGCGCCGCTTCACCCCCGTCTCCGCCTCGAGCGCCCCGCTCACGATCCCCTGCAGGCGGACGAGGGCCGTGCCGGAGGCGACGCCCGGCAGGAGGGCGTATCCGTCCGCCGCCAGCTCCTCGAGGATCACTTCGGCACCCGCTTCCGGATTTCCTCCAGGCGAGCCTGCGCGTCGCCCCGGCCCTCCCACGCCGGAGGACCGATCTCCAGCGCGCGCTCGAAATCCGCGGCCGCGGCCCGCAGGTCCCCCTTCAGCTGGTGGGCCATGCCGCGGAACCGGAGCGCCTCCGCGGAAGAGGGGTCCAGTTCCAGGGACCGCGTGAGGTCCGCGATCGCCCCCGCGAAATCCTTCTGGCCGGCCCGGACGGATCCGCGGTTCTGCCACACCACGGCCGCCGCCGGGTCGATCTCCAGGGACCGGCCAAAATCCTCCAGCGCGCGCCGCGGCTCCCCCCGGACGAACCACGCATACCCGCGCTCCCCCCACGCGGTGGCGTCGCGGGGGTCCCTCCGGAGCCCCTCGTCGAAGTCGGCCATGGCGCCCGTCACATCGCCGCGGCGCAGCCGCTGCTTCGCCCGGGCGATCTGCGCGGCGGCGAGCTCCGGGTGGAGCCGGATCGACTCCCCGTAATCCGCCATGGCCCCCTCAAGATTCCCCTGCTTCTCCCGGGCGAGGCCGCGGAAGTAGTGCGCGTCCGGCGCGCGGACCTTGCACTCGATCGCGCGGGAGCAGTCCTTCTCGGCGGCCTTCGGGTCGCCGCCGGCCAGCCGGATCTTTCCCCGGTTGAGGAGGGCCAGGCCATACGTGT
>JAHFOZ010000042.1:0-9155 GCA_023261405.1 Planctomycetota bacterium | reverse complement strand
TCGCGCCGCCCATGTCCATCCGATTCACCCGCTCCGTGGCCCGGTTGGTGTGGGCGAACGCCCCGCCCCAGCCGGAATCGATGACGTGGTTCCAGAGCGTGATCTCGTCCTTCCACACCCGGCACTGCGTCCCCGTCCGCACGCCGAGGAAACCGAACGCCAGGCCGGCCGCAAGGGCGAGGGCGCCCTTCGAGAGGCGGGATGCGGCGAGCGCGCCCGCCAGGAGGGCCGAGAGGGGCATGAGCGAGAGGTACGTGTAGCGGTCGGCGGCCAGCTGGGGGCCGCGCACCACGGACCCCAGCACGGGGGCGAGCAGGAGGCCGTAGGCGAGCCAGGACGCCAGGAGCGCCGGCCGCCGGCGCGCGAACGCGAGCAGCGCGATGCTGGCGAGCACGGCCACGACGATGCAGACGACGAAGCGCGCCTCCGAGGGATCGACGCCCGGGCCGACGGGATAAAGCGGCGAGAGGTTGAACGGTACGAAGGTCTTGTAGAGATAGAAGCACACGCCGAAGGAGGCCTGCGCGAGGCGGTCGAGCGGCGCGGGGCCGCCCGGGCGGAGCTGCTGGATGTGCCCCATCGCGAGGATCATGACGGCGAAGTCCGCCGCCGCGAGCGCGAGGAAGGGGAGCTTCTCGAGGAGCACGCCCAGGCGCGCGCCCTTCCGGAAGCGCCGGAGCGGGAAGACATCCATGACGAGGAGGACGAAGGGCAGCATGATCCCGAGGGCCTTGGAGAGGAGCGAGGCCGCGAACGCGAGGACCGCGAGGGCGAGCCAGCGCGCCCAACGCCCCCCCTGCTCGCGCTCCGAGGCCATGCGCAGGTAGGCCCAGAGCGAGAGGAGGAAGAAGACGCCGCAGAGGACGTCGCGTCGCTCGGTGGCCCAGGCCACGGACTCCACGCGGAGAGGGTGGATGGCCCAGAAGAGCGCGCCGGCCGCGGCCGCCCCCTCCGGCCGCTCCGCCCCGCAGCGAAGGAGAAGCGCCCGGAGCACCGCGAAGAGGAGCGCCGCCCCGGTCGCATGAAGGAGCAGGCTCGTCAGGTGGTAGCCCGTGGCATTCATCCCCCAGACCAGGTAGTCCGCGCCCAGGGTCATCCACGCGAGCGGCTGGTAATGGCCCATGAGGAAGGTCGTGAACATCCACTTCAGGTGGCGGGGCGAGAGGCCCCGGTAGTCCTCGTTGGCGGTGAAGTTGGTCCAGTCGTCGAGAACGACGAACCCGTTCCAGAGGGCGGGCAGGAACGGGACGGCCGCCGCCACGCCGACCGCGAGGGCCAGCCACCGGGGGTCGCGCAGGGGCTTCATGGGGAGACGATGCCCACCATACCACCTGGCGCTCGGATGCGTGAAAAATCCTTCCGCCGAGGATCGCTCTTTCGTACATTATCTCTCCATGTCGGCGGAGGGAGAGGGGCCCGCTCCGGCCAAGCCCCTGATCGTCCAGTCGGATCAGACGCTGCTCCTCGAGGTGGAGAACCCGCTCTACGAATCCGCCCGCAGCGAGCTGGGGCGCTTCGCCGAGCTGGTCAAGAGCCCCGAGCACATCCACACGTACCGAATCACGCCGCTCTCCCTCTGGAACGCGGCCGCGGGAGGGATGACGGCCGACCTCATCCTCGAATCCCTCGCGCGCTATTCCAGATACTCCTTGCCTCCGAACGTGATCTTCGAGATCCGCGAGCAGACCGGGCGCTACGGCCGGATCACGCTGGAGAAGCGCGGCGAGGCCTACGCCCTCGCCTTCCGCGAAGCGGCGCTGGCCGAGGAGGTGTGGAGCCACAAGGACCTGCGGCCTCTCTTCACCGGCCGGTCGGGCTTCGAGATCTCCCTCCCGGGGTCCTCGCGGGGGATGGTCAAGCATGCCCTGACGAGGGCCGGCTATCCGGTGGCCGACCTCGCGGGATACGTGAAGGGCGCCTCTCTCGAGCTCTCCGTCCGCCCACTCACGGCGGCGGGCCTGCCGCTCGCCCTCCGCGCCTACCAAATCGATGCCGCCGAGATCTTCCACGCGGGCGGCTCGGCGGCGGGCGGGAGCGGGGTCATCGTGCTCCCCTGCGGCGCGGGAAAGACGCTCGTGGGGATGGCGGTCATGGAGCGCGTGAAGACCCACACGCTGATCCTCGCGACGGGAGGGGTCGCGGTCCGCCAGTGGCGGCGCGAGCTCCTGGACAAGACGACGCTCCGGCCCGAGGACATCGGCGAGTACAGCGGGGAGACGAAGGACATCCGCCCGGTCACGCTGGCGACCTACAACATCCTCACCCACCGGAAATCGAAGGCCGGCGACTTCACCCACTTCGCGATCTTCGACCGCCTGGACTGGGGGCTCATCATCTACGACGAGGTCCATCTCCTGCCGGCCGAGGTCTTCCGCGCCACCGCGAACCTCCAGGCGCGGAGGCGCCTGGGGCTCACCGCGACGCTCATCCGCGAGGACGCGCTGGAGGCCGACGTCTTCAGCCTGATCGGCCCCAAGAAGTACGACGCGCCCTGGAAGGACCTCGAGCGGCAGGGGTGGATCGCCCCCGCCTCCTGCGTCGAGATCCGCGTCGCCCTCCCCGAGGAGCGCCGGATGACCTACGCCGTCGCGCCCGACCGGGAGAAGTTCCGCATCGCCTCCGAGAACCCCGTCAAGATGGACGTGGTCCACGAGCTCCTCCGCCGCCACAAGGACGACCGGATCCTCGTCATCGGCCAGTTCCTCGACCAGCTCGACCGGATCGCCTCGGGGTACCGGCTGCCGATCATCACCGGCAGGACCCCGCTGCGGGAGCGCGAGCGGCTCTTCGAGGAGTTCCGGCGCGGCGAGATCCGGACGCTGGTGCTCTCGAAGGTCGGGAACTTCTCAATCGATCTCCCCGACGCGAACGTGCTCATCCAGGTGTCGGGGCAGTTCGGCTCGCGGCAGGAGGAGGCCCAGCGGCTGGGCCGGGTGCTCCGGCCGAAGAAGGGCGGCGGCTCGGCGCGGCTCTACTCGGTGGTGAGCCGGGCCACCTGCGAGGAGGACTTCGCCGCGAACCGGCAGCTCTTCCTCACCGAGCAGGGATACGCCTACGAGATCGTCGTCGACGGCGCGCTCTACGACCCGAAGACCGGCGTCTGGATGTCCCAGTGCTGATCGAGGAGCTCCGGAAGCGCGTCGGGCCGGCCCCGCTGCCTCCCTTTGACGCGAAGGAGCACGCCCGCCTCTACAAGGCGCAGCCGAAGGAGCGCCGCCGTATCGTCAACGCCCTCGTCCGGGCGGGCGGCGAGATGGAATACGCGCGCCTGGTCTCGGACACCTGCGCGCCACCGGAGGCGTTCCGCGGGCTGTTCGACCTCGGGCTCGTCACGCCGATCCCGTACGCCCTCGCGCCCGTGACGGTGGTGCTCCCCCTCGAGAGGCTGTTCGCCACTCCGCTCCTGGAGAACGACCCCGACAAGCTGGTCGAGGCGCTGAAGATCTACCCCCGGGAGGGACTGTGGGCGATCGCCTCGAAGGCCGGCGTCCCCGTCGACGGCGCCGACGAGTTCACGCTGCGCGCGCGGCTCTTCGTCCACGCGACCGCCGGGCGGACGCTGGAGGGACTCCCGCCCGCGGCCCTCGAGCCGCTCCGGCTTCTCCGGAAGCGGGGATGGAGCGACCGCGCGGGCCGCTTCTTCGCCGCGCTCCGTCTGCTCCCTCCGGCGGGCGACTCGGCGGCGAATCTCTTCGCCGTGAAGGGCCCGCCGGCGGATCTCCTCCTCCGGATGCTGCTCATCCCGGTGAGGTCCACGACGGGCGAACCCTATTACGCGGACCTGGCGGTCCCGTCGGAACTCCGCGCCGGGGTGGAAGAGCTCCTCGCCGCCCCCGCGGAAGCTCCTCCGGAACCCTTCCGGCCCCCGCAGTCCTCCCGGCCTCCGGCGACTGCCCCGGCCAGACGGGCGCCCGCCTCCAAGGCCCCGCCGCCTCCCCCGACCCCTCCGAAGCGGGACCCGGACTGCACCGAGGGGCGGACGCTCGAGCTGTCCTCGAGGGAGGGCCGCTTCCCCGGGGATCTCGCGCGCTTCCTCCTCCTGCTCGACCAGGAGCCTCCCTCCGTGACGCAGAAGGGCACGCTCAACCGCAGGGACCTGGGCCGGCTGGCGAAACGCGCCGGCATCCCCGAGGAGGAGATGGACCTCATGGACTCGGCCGCCAGTTGCCTTCAGGCGTACGAGTCGGACGGCGAGACGGTGAGGGTGGCGCCGGGTGCGGCGGACCTGGTCGGCCTCTCCGCCGGTGAAATGGCCCGGCGCTTCCTCAAGAAGCTTCCTCCCATCACGTTCGACTCCCCCTATCGGTGGTACACCCACAACCAGCATGAGCGGATCAACCGGGCCGTCCGGGACGAGCTCGAGGGCGCGATGACGGACACCGGGACGACCGTCTGCCTGCATTGTGTCGCGGATTCCCTCCGGGGAAACGGCACCCTGCTCAAAGTGCTGCGGCCTGAAGACCACCGCTCGGGCAAAGCGGCCCGGGTGGTCGTGGACATGCTCGGGGCGATCTTCCGCTTCACGGGGGTCGCGGCGGGAGCGCTCCTGGACGGCCGGGTCCGTGCGCTCCGGCTCACCCCGACGGGCGAGGCCGCGCTGGGTCGGGGCCCCCTGACCGTCGCGGCGCCGCGGCCGGAGGAGCCCCTCATCGTCCAGCCCAGCGGCGAGATCATCGCGCCGCGCTCGATCCCGTTCGACGACCTGCGCCGGATCGCCCGCGCCGCCGAAGTGAAGGCCGTGGACGCGGTGGCCATCTTCTCCCTCAACCGGAAGACCCTCCTGCGGGCCGCGCAGCGCGGCGAAGACCTGGAAGCCCTCCGCGCCCTGCTGGCGTCGCGATCCGCCGCCCCGCTGCCGCAGACCGTGAGGTTCCTCCTCGAAGAGATCCTGGCTCGGACGGGCGAGATCGAGATCCTCCCCTGCTCCGCCGTGATCAAGCTGAAGGACCCGGCACTGCTCCGGGCTCTGGGGGCGCGGGTCGTGCCGCTCGCGGACGGGCTGGCGATGCTCGCTCCGCAGGTCGATCCTGCAGAGTTCGATGCGGAGCTCCGCAAGCAGGGATACCTGCCCCGGATGGCCCGGCCGGAGAAGGTCGGGGCCGGGGGCGGCGTGCGGAACTTCCTCCAGCAAGCCTGGCTTTCCGGCGCCTGCGTGGAGCTCCACTTGCGGGACGGCTACTTCGCGGCCGGGTTCGTCAAGATCGTGGACGGCGACACATGCGAGATCGAGCCGGTCCTGGGGGGTCGGGGAAGAGCCGTGCCGATCGGGAGCATCGCGTCCGCGCGGCGCATCTCTCCCTGAAGGCCGGTTCCCTGGATGATCCGACCGCCCGTGCGGAACTAACCGAAGGCGTCCTGAGCGCCACCCTGATCGGTCACCAGGTCCCACATCGGGTGTCCGCCGATGTGCCGTGGACGGCCTCGAGATATCCTGGCGCGCCGGATGTCGGGTTCCGGGTGACCCGGGCTATAATCATCACACGATCCATTGAACTTCGAGGAGCTTCACTTTGGAACCCACGTCGGGAAAGGAACACGGAACCTCCGACGAACGCCTCGGCCAGGAGGCGTTGAAGCGGGGCTTCATCCGTCCGGAGCAGCTCCGGGAAGCCATTTCCGAGCAGGCTCGTGAGGTCGCGGGCGGCCGGGCCAAGCCCCGCCCCCTGGCGAACATCCTCATCTCGAAGGGGTTCCTTGCCACGGAACAGCTCATGGCGCTCCGGGACGAGAGCCATGAGCCCGCGAAAGGCTCCGGCCCCAAGTACGCGGTGAAAGAGGAGATCGCCCGCGGGGGGATGGGGGCCATCCTTCGCGCCGCCGACCGGGACATCCGCCGGGACGTGGCGATGAAGGTCATGATCGACGGATCGGACGAGCAAAGTCGCGCCCGCTTCCTGGAAGAGGCCCAGGTCGCGGGGCAGCTGGAACACCCCAACATCGTCCCCGTCCACGAACTCGGCACGGACACCCAGGGACGCCCCTTCTTCACGATGAAGCTGGTCAAGGGGCGGAGCCTCGCCGACATCCTCAAGATGCTGCGGGAGGGGACGTCGGGGGACTACACGCTGGGGCGGCTGCTCAGCATCTTCACGAACGTCTGCAACGGGATCGCCTTCGCGCACTCGAAGGGAGTGGTCCATCGGGATCTGAAGCCCGCCAACATCATGGTGGGGGACTACGGCGAAGTCCTGGTGATGGACTGGGGGTTGGCCAAGGTGGGGGCGGCGAAGAAGACGACCCAGCTCAAGGAAGTCGGAACGGCCAAGGGGCCGAAGCCCGCGGTGGACGAGAAGCTGGAGCAGGTGATCAGCAGTTTCCGGGAGGGAGGGGATACCTCCCGCACTCTCGACGGCGCGGTGATGGGAACGCCCTGCTACATGCCGCCGGAACAGGCCCGGGGCGACGTGGCGAAGATCGACGAGCGGAGCGACGTCTACTCGCTCGGGGCGATCCTCTACGAGATCCTCACCCTGAAACCGCCCGTCGAAGGGACCACGATCCAGGCCCTGCTCAGGAACGTGGCCGAAGGACAGATCACCCCGCCCGAGCGGAGGGTCGCCGACCGCTCCGTCCCGAAGGAACTCTCGGCCGTCGCCATGAAGGCGCTCGCCAAAGAGCAGGCGGACCGGTACGCGACTGCGGAGGCGCTGCGGCGGGACGTCGCGCTGTTCCTCGAAGGGCGGGCGGTCAGCGCCAAGCCCGACACGGCATGGGAGACGCTCGTCAAGCTCGCCCGACGCAACCGGGGAGCGAGCGTCGCCACGTCGGTGGCCGCGCTCCTGATCCTGGGAATCCTGGGGACGAGTTCCGTCATCAACCTCCGTGCCCGGCAACGGGCGGATGAGAGTGCGCGGACCGCGGAGGCTGAGCGTGCAAAGTCGAACCAAGCCCTTTCCGCGTTCAAGGACGAGCAGCTGCGCAGGATCGACCAACAAAAGAACTCGGCCCCCGCATTCCTGGAAGCCGGACGGAAAGCGATCGAGCACAGGGAGTGGGGCCCCGCCCTTCTAAACGTCGAGGCAGCCATCGGTTCCGACCCCGATCTTGCCGACGCGCGACTGGTCCGTTCGAAGATCCTGATCGCCAAGAAAGGCTTCAAAGCGGCGTGCGATGAACTGAATCTATACACGAAGCTGAAGCCCGACGACGCGGAGGCGAGAGAGTTGGCTGGAATCTGCGAGAGGGCCATCCAGGGACCGGAGGATTCAGACGAGGTCGCTTCATCCCTCTCGGCTTACTTCCTTCGCGGCAAGGAGTACGCCTTGGCGGAAGGGTACGTTCGGTCGATGGAAAAGCTCCGCGACATCTACAAGGAACGCCTTAAGCAGATCTGGCCGTGGGCCGATGCCTCCTGGTCGATGAACAAACACGGCAAGCCCGCCGTACGCCTCGGTGGAAACACGGTGGCCGATCTGACGGCCCTGAAGGGCATGCTCCTGGGAGGCCTGGATCTGAACACCACGAAAGTTTCCGATTTATCGCCGCTCCAAGGGATGCCGCTGGAAGATGTCACTTTCTACGTCAACTCCAGCCTGAGCGACTGCAGACCGCTCAAGGGATGCCCGATTCGATCCCTTAACAGCGATACCACGGGAATCAGCGACCTCGACTTCCTGGAGGGGGCACCGCTCGAATTCCTCAAGATCGCGCCTTCGTCACGCATCCCGAACCTCAACCCGCTCAAAGGAGCGCCGCTCAAGCACCTGCACTTGACGCTTGCAGATCTGGTCACGGACCTGGGGCCTCTGGAAGGCGCCCCGCTGACTTTCCTCAACCTGACAGGGTGCCGGGCCGTCAGGGACATCCACCCGCTCAGGGACTTACCGATTGCCATGCTTTACCTGACCGACACTCGCGTCAGCGACATCGCGCCGGCCCGAGGCATGCCCCTCATTCAGTTTACAATCGAGGCCACGGAGGTCTCCGACCTGAGCCCGCTCGAGGGGATGAAGCTGGACCTGATTCGCTTCTCGCCGGCAAGAATCAAGAGCGGGCTCGACGCGGTGCGCAGGATGAAGAGTCTGAAAACCATCGGGATCGCAAACAACAAGTTGTTCTCTCCGGAAGAGTTCTGGAAGAAGTACGACGCGGGCGAGTTCAAGTAGAGCCCCAAGTAATCAGCCCCTCCTCGCTGCCGCTCCCCTTCCCCTCCCTGTAACCCCTCCCTCTAATCCCGTTGCCCCTCCCGGTCGCGGGCTATATAATCTCGCGTCCGCGGCGCCCCCGGAAGAGGCCTGATGCAGAAGCTCCTCGTCGCCAACCGAAGCGAGATCGCGATCCGCGTGTTCCGCGCCGCGACCGAGCTCGGCATTCGCACCGTGGCGATGTACGCCCACGAGGACCGCTTCTCGCTCCACCGCTTCAAGGCGGACGAGTCGTACCTGACCGGCCAGGGCAAGGGGCCCGTGGCCGCCTACCTCGACATCCCCGGGATCGTGGGCCTGGCGAAGCGCGTCAAGGTCGACGCGATCCACCCCGGCTACGGGTTCCTCTCCGAGAATGCCGCGTTCGCCCAGGCCTGCGCCGACGCCGGCATCACCTTCATCGGCCCGCCGGTGGAGGTCCTCCGGCTCTTCGGCGACAAGGTGGCCGCCCGCGCCCTTGCGGTCAGGACCGGACTGCCCGTCCTCCCCGGCACCGACGGCCCCGTGAAGCCCGGCGCGGCGCTCAGGCGCGAGGCGAAGCGGATCGGCTACCCGCTCATCCTGAAGGCCAGCTTCGGCGGCGGCGGGCGCGGCATGCGCGTGGTCCAGAAGCCCGACGAACTTCTTCCCCTCCTCGAGGATGCCCGGCGCGAGGCCGGCTCCGCGTTCGGGAACGACGCGATCTTTCTCGAGCGCTACATCCCCCGTGCCCGCCACATCGAAGTCCAGGTCCTGGGCGACTCCCACGGCGAGATCATCCACCTCTTCGAGCGCGACTGCTCGGTGCAGCGGCGGCACCAGAAGGTCGTGGAGATCGCCCCCTCCCCGAACCTCGACCCGGGCCTGCGCCGCCGGCTCTGCGCCGCCGCCGTGGCGCTGGTGTCGAAGGCGAAGCTCGTGAACGCCGCGACCGTCGAGTTCCTCGTGGACGCCGAGAAGGGCGACTTTTTCTTCATCGAGGTCAACCCGCGCATCCAGGTGGAGCACACCGTGACGGAGATGGTCACGGGC
>JAHFOZ010000041.1 GCA_023261405.1 Planctomycetota bacterium | reverse complement strand
TGCGGAGCAGCAGCTCACGGGGATCCATCGTCGCGGCGGGGGCGGGCATGGGGGACATTATAGGAGCGGGGGAGGAGCCTACAACCTATATCCCCCTTGACTTGGAAATGGACCGGCCTAGAATGTAAACCCGCACCCGACACAAAGAGGAGGAATCCATGGGCATCCGTGTGGCGATCAACGGCTTCGGGAGGATCGGTCGGCTCGTCTTCCGCGCCCTCCAGGAGAAGGGGATGCTGGCCGGGGAGCTTGATCTGGTGGCCGTGGGCGACATCGTCCCCGCGGACAACCTGGCCTACCTCCTCCGCTACGACTCCACGCAGGGCAGATTCAAGGGGCAGGCCGGCTCGAAGAAGTCCTCCCCGGACAAGCCCGAGGACGACATCCTCATCGTGGACGGGAAGGACATCAAGGTCGTCTCGGCGAAGACGCCGGCGGAGCTCCCGTGGAAGGACCTGGGCGTCCAGCTCGTGATCGAGTCGACCGGCCTGTTCACCGAGGCGGAGAAGGTGAAGGGCCACCTGACCGCCGGGGCTAAGAAGGTCATCATCACCGCGCCCGCCAAGGGTGAGGACATCACGGTGGTCATGGGCGTCAACGATGCCAAGTACGATCCCGCCCGGCACCACATCGTCTCGAACGCCTCCTGCACGACCAATTGCCTCGCCCCGGTGGTCCACGTGCTCCTCAAGGAGGGCTTCGGCGTGGCCGAAGGCCTCATGACCACGGTGCACTCCTACACGGCCACGCAGAAGACCGTGGACGGCCCGTCCAAGAAGGACTGGAAGGGCGGCCGCAGCGCGGCGCTCAACATCATCCCCTCGACCACGGGCGCGGCCAAGGCCGTGGCGCTTGTGCTGCCGGAGATCAAGGGCAAGCTCACGGGCATGGCCTTCCGCGTCCCCACCCCGACCGTCTCGGTCGTCGACCTGACCTTCAAGACCGTCAAGGAGACCTCGCTCGACGAGATCAAGGCGGCGATGAAGAAGGCCTCGGAGACCTACCTGAAGGGCATCATGGGCTTCACGGACGACGAGGTCGTGTCCTCCGACTTCATCCACGACGCGCGCTCGTCCATCTTCGACGCCGGCAGCTGCATCGAGCTCAACAAGAACTTCTTCAAGCTGGTCAGCTGGTACGACAACGAGTGGGGCTATTCCTGCCGAGTCGCGGAACTGACCCGCCTGATGGCCTCCAAGCTGGGGTAGGGGGCCGCATGGCCAAGCTCTCCGTCCGCGACCTCGACGTCCGCGGCAAGCGCGTCCTGGTCCGCGTGGATTTCAACGTCCCCATCAAGGACGGCAAGGTCGGCGATGACCTCCGGATTCGCGCGTCGCTTCCGACGATCCGCTATCTGCTCGACCAGGGCGCGAAGGTCGTGCTGGTCTCGCACCTGGGGCGTCCCGAGGGGAAGGCCAACCCGGCCTTCTCGCTCAAGCCCGCGGCGGAGCACCTGGAGACGCTGATCGGCCGGAAGGTCGCCTTCGGGGATCCCGCAGGCGACCTCTCGCTCCTGGAGAACGTGCGGTTCGATCCGGGCGAGGAGAAGAACGACGACGCGCTCGCGAAAAAGCTGGCGGCCTACGGTGACCTTTATGTGAACGACGCCTTCGGCACGGCGCACCGGGCCCACGCGTCGACCGTCGGCGTGACCCGGTACTTCAAGCAGTCGGCCGCCGGGTTCCTGATCGAGAAGGAAATCAAGTTCCTGGGCGGGATCCTGATGGGGCCTGAGAAGCCTTTCGTGGCCCTGCTCGGCGGCTCCAAGGTCTCGGACAAGATTTTCGTCCTCGAGAGGATCGCCGACAAGCTGGACGCCGTGATCGTGGGCGGCGGGATGGCCTACACGCTCCTCAAGGCGCAGGGCAAGCCCATCGGCGGGTCGAAGCTCGAGGCGGACAAAATCGACGTGGCGAAAAAGATCCTCGCCTCCGCGCGCGTCGTCCTCCCGGTGGACCACGTGGCGGCCGATCGCTTCGATCCCAAGAAGTTCGATCCGGCGACGCAGATCCGGACCGTGTCGGACGTGCCGGAGGGCTGGAAGGGCCTCGATATCGGCCCGAAGACGGTCGAGCTCTTCAAGGCCGAGCTGGGGAAGGCCCGGACGGTGCTCTGGAACGGCCCGCTGGGGGTCTGCGAGTTCGAGGCCTACCAGAACGGCACGCGGGGAATTGCCGGGTTCCTCGCCGGCCACTCCGCCCAGACGATCGTGGGCGGCGGCGACACGGCCGACGCGGTCCAGGACTTCGGCTACGCCGACAAGATGGCCCACGTCTCCACCGGCGGCGGCGCCTCCCTGGAATTCCTGGAGGGGAAGACCCTGCCGGGCATAGCGGCCCTCACCGACAAGCCATAAGCCATTAAACACTCCGTCCGTTTTATGGCTGGCCATGAAACGGACGGAGTGTTTTGTGGCCATGCCGATATAATGCCCTCACCGTGAAGAAGATACAGATCGCCCCCTCGCTCCTCGCCGCGGACTTTGCGCGGCTCAAGGACGAGATTCAGAAGGTCGAGGCCGGCGGGGCGGACATGCTCCACGTGGATGTCATGGACGGCCACTTCGTCCCCAACCTGGCCATCGGCCTCGGCACCGTAGAGAGCATCCGGAAGATCACGAAGCTCCCCCTCGACCTCCACCTCATGATCATGACCCCGGAGAAATTCGCGCTCGATTTCGCCGATGCCGGCGCCGATTCGATCACCTTCCACGCCGAGGCGGTGGCCCAGGACTACGCCCGAAAGTACAAGGACCGCGGCTACTCCATGCAGCTGGTGTGCAAGGATTTCTACGACCGGAAACGACTCGATGCCACGATCGACGCGATCCGCCGCAAGGGGAAGAAGGCCGCCGTCGCCATCAACCCGGACACCGACGCCGAAGTCCTGGAGTTCATCGACCGCGTGGACATGGTCCTCGCCATGACCGTCTGGCCCGGCTTCGGCGGCCAGAAATTCATTGAATCCGTGGTCCCCAAGGTCGCAAAATTGCGCAAGATGTCCGCCACGATCGATATCGAGGTGGACGGCGGCGTGGACCTCGAGTCCGTCGGGAAGGCCGTCGCGGCCGGCGCCAACGTCCTCGTGGCCGGGACCTCCGTCTTCCACGCCCCCGACCCCGCCGCGGCGCTGCGGCGACTCCGCGAGAAAGCCGAGGCCAGCCATGGCGTTTGAGAAGATCAAGAAGTTCATCTCCCGCAAGAAGCAGATCCCCGGCGACCTCTGGACCCAGTGCCCCGGCTGCTCCAAGACGCTCTTCAAGAGGGAGGTCGAGGACCGCAAGAAGGTCTGCCCCGACTGCCAGTACCACTTCACCCTCACCCCGTTGGAGCGGATCGACCAGCTCCTCGACCCCGGCTCCTGGACCGAATTGTGGGCCGACCTGGAATCCGTCGACGCCCTCAAGTTCGAAGGCGACGTCTCCTACCTCAAGAAGCTCGCCTCCGCCATGAAGGAGACCGGCCAGAAAGACGCCTGTCTCGTGGGCACGGGGAAGATCGAAGGGCACGAGCTCGTCTTCGGCCAGACCGACTCGCGCTTCATGATGGGCAGCATGGGTTCCGTGGTGGGCGAGAAGGTCGCCCGCGGCTTCGAGCTGGCCACGGAGAAGAAGCTCCCCCTCGTCTTCGTCTCGGGCTCCGGCGGCGGCGCCCGCATGTTCGAGGGCTGCCTCTCCCTCATGCAGATGGCCAAGACCTCCGCCGCCATCGCGCGCCACGCCGAGGCGGGAGGCCTCTTCATCTCCATCCTCACCAACCCGACCATGGGCGGCGTCATGGCCAGCTTCGCCGCGCTGGGCGACGTCATCCTCGCCGAGCCCCGGGCGCTCATCGGTTTCGCCGGCCCCCGCGTCATCGAGCAGACCATCAAGCAGTCCCTTCCCAAGGGTTTCCAGACCTCGGAGTTCCTCCTCGCCCACGGCTTCATCGACCGGGTGGTCGATCGCTCCTGCCTCCGCGTGGAGCTCGCGAAGCTCCTGGACTACCTCGTGCCGTGCTCCGCGTAGCGCTCGTCATCGGCCGCCTGAACGTGGGCGGAGCCGAGGCCGAGCTGCTGCGTCTCTACCGCGGACTCGACCGCGCCCGCTTCAGCCCCTTCGTGGTGACGCTCCAGGACGCCGGCCCGCTCGGCCGCGAGATCCCGCCCGGGGACCTCGTCGTCCTGGGCCGCCGCCGCAAGTGGACCTGGGGGACCTGGCGCGCGCTCCGCGACCTGCTCCGCGAGCGCAAGCCCGACATCGTCCAGTCCTTCCTCTTCACGGAGAACGTCTTCTGCCGGCGCATCGGGCAGGGGATCGTGGTTTCGGGGCTCCAGGGCTCGCTCTCCGAGGACGTCGAGACCGGGCCGTCGCTCAAGCTCTGGGTCGAGCGGGAGACCTTCTCCGGCGCCCGCGCCGTGGTCTCGAATTCGGCCTACTACCGGGACCTCTATGCCGGCCTCGGGCTTGACGCGTCTAAGATTGAAGTGATCCCGAGCTCGGTGGACCTGCCGGCCGCGACCGGCAAGGGGGTCCGGGAGGCGCTGGGGATACGGCCCGACGAGGTGGTGCTGACCTGCGTGGCGCGCCTGGTGGAGCGCAAGGGGCACGAGGATCTCCTGCGGGCTGCGGCGGGGTTCCGGCTCCTCTTCGCGGGAGACGGCCCCTTCCGCCGGAATCTCGAAGGCCGCGGGGCCCTCCTGCTGGGCTCGCGGGTGGACGTGCCGGAACTCCTGGCGGCGAGCGACATCGTGGTCCTGGCCTCGCGCTTCGGCGAGGGCTGCCCCAACGCCGTGCTCGAGGCCATGGCGGCGGGGAAGGCGGTCGTGGCCACCCGGGCGGGGGGCACGCCCGAGGTGGTCGTGGACGGGGAGACGGGTCTCCTGGTCCCACCGGGCGACGTGGCGGGGCTCCGGGCGGCCCTGCTGCGCCTGGCGGCCGACCCGGAGTGGCGTCGCCGCCTGGGGGAGGCGGGGCGCGAGAAGGTCCGCCGGGACCATAGCGTTGTAGGAATGGTGAAACGTTATGGGGACTTGTACTTCAAATTGACTGAAACGCAGGCGTCGATATAATGACCTCGCGCATGTCCGTCATGCCGATCATTCGCCAGGAATCTGGCGTCGAGCAGTACCTCAAGGAGATCCAGGACGTCTCCCTCCTCACCGCCGAGCAGGAGCGCGAGCTCGCGAAGCGGATGAAGAAGCTCGACTCCAAGGAAGCGGAGAAGCAGCAGGACGCGAAGGACGCCCGCGAGCAGTTCATCAAGGCCAACCTTCGGCTGGTCGTGAGCGTCGCGAAGAATTACGTGAACAAGGGTCTCTCCTTCCTGGATCTCATCGAGGAGGGGAACCTGGGCCTCCTCCGGGCGGTGCAGCGCTTCGATCCCGCGAGGAAGTGCCGCTTCTCGACCTACGCCACGTGGTGGATCCGCCAGGCCATCCGCCGCGCCCTCGTAAACACCGCCAAGACCGTGCGCGTGCCGTCCTACATGGTCGAGGTCATTGCCAAGTGGAAGACGGTGGCCAACGACTTCACCCAGAAGCACGGTCGCAAGCCCGACATCACCGAGATCGCCGAGGCGATGGACATGGGTCCGGAGAGCCTGGAGATCCTGAAGAGGGCGATCAACGCGTCGGACAACTTCTCCCGCCCGGTGAGCCTCGACGTCATGTGGCCCACCAACGAGCTGGCCGACGGCAAGGAGGCCTCCGCGCCGGACCAGGCGGTCTTCACCCAGATGGAGTCGGAGCGCATTGAGACGCTGCTGCGCTCGATCAACGAGCGCGAGGCGTCGGTGCTGCGGCTGCGCTACGGCCTCTATGACGGCCAGCCCATGACGCTGGGCGAGATCGGCAAGCGCCTCAAGATCACCCGCGAGCGCGTGCGCCAGATCGAGAAGATCGCCCTCCGCAAGCTCAACCGCCGGCTGGTCGCCCGGAACGAGGATGACTAGGTGAACAGCCTCGTCCGCAAGGTCCAGTCCCTCATCCGCGACGTGCCCGACTTCCCCAAGAAGGGCATCCTGTTCAAGGACATCACCCCCGTGCTCGCCGACGCAACCACGTTCGACCGGGTCTGTGCCGCGCTCGAGGCCTACGGCGCGAACCGGGGCACGGACCTCGTCGCGGGGATCGAGTCGCGTGGGTTCATCTTCGGCACGGCGGTGGCCGCGCGGCTGGGCGTGGGATTCGTGCCCGTCCGGAAGGCCGGCAAGCTGCCCTGGAAGACGGCGAAGCAGAAGTACGACCTCGAGTACGGGAAGGACACGATCGAAATCCACCGGGACGCGGTGGAGAAGGGCCGCCGCGTGCTGGTGGTGGACGACGTCCTCGCCACGGGCGGGACGATGGCCGGTGCCTGCAAGCTCGTCGAAAAGGTGGGCGGCGTCGTGGCCGGCTGCGCGTGTCTCGTGGAACTCGGCTTCCTCAACCCCCGCAAGAAGCTCAAGGGTCGCGACATCTTCGCGATCGTCCGGTACTGAGGAGGCCGTCGTGAGACTGCTCCCGCTCGCCGCGATCCTCGCCCTGGCCGCCTGTTCCTCCGCGCCGCCGTCCGCGGCCCCGTCGGCGGAGGAGGGGGTGAAGGCCTCGATCTTCGGGATGTACTCCGCGTTCAAGGACCGCAGCCTGGAGGCCGTGGCGCCCTTTATGACGGAAGGCTCCACCGGCTACGACGCAAAGACGAGCGAGCTCCTCGTGGGTCGCAAGGCGGTGCTCGACCACTTCGGCGCGATCCTGCAGACCCACACCGTGGGCTCCAAGTGGGAGTCGAAGATGCAGGACCTCAAGATAGAAGCCTCGGGCGACATGGCCGTGGCCACCTACAAGATCTCGACGACGGAGGGTGGCAACCACGCCCTCGCGGCGGTAACTCACGTCTTCCGCAAGGTGGGCGACCGCTGGCTCGCCGTCCACCTCCACCGCAGCTGGAACGTCGCCAAGTAGCGCAGTCGTGTCACAAAAGCCCCAGTCTCCTTTGTGACATGTCACGGGGAGCCCCAGGGGTTCCCCGTGACGGGCTGTTTTGTGACGCTGTACCTACTTGCGGACGAGCATCATGTGGAGGGTGCGGATGCAGCGGTCCTGGACCACGTAGAGGCCGGCCGCGGCGGTCTTCTTCGCCGCCTCCTCGTGGATGATGCCGCTCTGGAGCCAGAGGCATTCGACCTTCGCCGCCACGGCGTCCTCGGCGATCGGGGGGATGTGCTCCGGGGCGCGGAAGACGTCCACGATGTCCACCTTCCGGCCGATCGACTTCACGTCCGGGAAGCACTTGCGCCCCAGGATCTCCGGCGCGGCGGGATTCACGGGCACCACGTCGTAGCCCTTCTCGATCAGGAACTGAGCGATCTGGTGGCTGTCCCGGTCCGCCTTGGGCGAGCAGCCCACGACCGCGATGGTCTTCGAGCCGATGAGGACGCGCCGTATCGCCTCGGGGTCGTCGCTGATGATCATGCGCGCCCAGTATATCGCCGGGGCCGCAGCGATGCTAACGAACGTGGAAGTCGGACCCCTCGGAGGTGAGCGTCGCCTGGAACACCTTCTTCCGGTCCTCCGCGTCCTCCACGTAGTCTTTCGTCGAGTTGAAGGTGAGCCGGAGGTGGTACTTCCCCGGCCCGGAGCTGTCCTCCCCGCGGCGGAGGTCGTATTCCAGCACGCGCGCCGAGTGAGCCTTGAGCGTGAAGGACTTCAGGGCCGGGACGAATAGCCGGACCTGCAGTGTCAGTTCCGCCGGCTGGAGGCAAACAAGATCCGTGTGCGCCGTTCCCGCGAGGACGAGGTCTTTGTCCGTATCGTTCAGGAGGATCTCAAGGCCGCGGACCGGTTCGCCGGCCGCGTAGAATTCCCTGCCGAGGACTGTTCCCACCTGAAGCTCGCCCCCTGGCCACAAGACCTGCGTCAGCTGCTTCGCGCGGAACCGGAGCGTCTCCGCGCCCCGTTCGACGCAGACCTTGAGCGCCTCCTTGACCTTCCCGCGGTCGGCCTTGAGCAGTTCCTCCGCTCCGGCCGGCATCTGCTCGGGACTCGGCGAGCCGAACTTCACGAGCGCCGGGAGAAGGATCGCCTCGACCGGGAGGAACCGCACGTCCTGCAGGATAGTCCGCACGCGGGCCCGGACCTCGGCGTCAGCATGGTCGGCGTGAGCTTCAAGCGCCTCGCGGGCCCCGGACCCCAGGCCGAGAAGCTCCTTCTCGGCGGCCTCGCGGAGTGCCGGGTCGTCCTCGCCGAGGGCGGCCACGAGTGCCTTCACGCGGGCCGCAGGATCCGCCTGCGGAGTCAGGAGGAGGAGCAACAGCACTATCACGTCTTTGGACGCGCTTTCCGGACGAACGTCTCGTAGTCCGCGACATCGTCGGCGCTCCCCACGATGAGCGGGACCTTCTGGTGGAGCTCGGTCGGGACGATGTCGAGGATCCTCCCCGAACCCGTCGAGGCCCGCCCGCGCGCCTGCTCGGCGATCATCGCCATGGGCGCCGCCTCGTAGAGCAGCCGGAGCTTCGGCTTGGGCGCCGCGGGGTACATGAAGATCCCGCCGTTGATGAGCGTGCGGTGGAAGTCCGCCACCAGCGTCCCCACGTAGCGGAGCGTGTAGGGCCGCCCGTCCGCCTCATTCTTTTCCTTGAGGTGCTTCACGTACGCCGCCGTCCCGGGGTCCCAGGACGCCGTGTTCCCTTCATTGATCGAGTAGATCCTGCCGCGTGGCGGCATCCGCAGGTCCGGGTGGGAGAGCAGGAACTCGCCCACCGTCGGGTCGAGCGTGAACCCGTGCACGCCCTTGCCGGTGGTGAAGACGAGCATGACGCTGGAGCCGTAGAGGACGTAACCGGCCGCGAGCTGCTTGTACCCCGGCTGCAGGCAATCCTGCAGCGTCCCCTCCTCGCCCGGGGTGATCTTCCGGTGGATGGAAAAGATCGTCCCGATCGAGATGTTCACGTCGATGTTGGACGACCCGTCCAGCGGGTCGAAGAGGAAGACGTAGTGGCCCCGTCCCGCCTCGCGCGGGATGGGGATCATGTCGGGCGTCTCCTCGCTCGCCATGGCGCAGACGCTCCCGCTGTTCAGCATCGCCTCGGCGATGCGCTCCTGTGCGTATTCGTCGAGCTTCTGGACCTTCTCCCCGTGGACGTTCTGATGTCCCGCGGCGCCCAGGATGTCGATCAGCCCCGCGCGGCGGACCTCGCGCGCGATCATCTTCACGGCCAGCACGAACTCCCAGAGCAGCCCCGTGAAGCGGCCAGACGCGGCGGGGTGCAGCTTCTGCTGCTCGGTGATGTGGCGTTCGAGCGTGACGATGCGCGGCGGCATATCAGAGTCCCTGCGGTTTCGGGGGCAGCACGGGGACGGTCTTCACGTGCTCCGCCACGATCGCCCGGGTGCCCTTGACGTTGAGGTGGGTGAAGATCGCGCGGAACTTGGCCTCGAGCGCCATGACGATCGCCTCGTGCGCGGCCGGGGGGAGGCTCCACAGCTCCTTCTTGAAGGGCCCCCAGGTTCGCTTCGCGCACTTCTCGAAGTTCTGCGCCTTCGTCGCGTCCGCCTTCCACTCCGGCGGCCGCGTCTCCTCGATCCAGCCCTCCAGCTTTGCGCGCAGCTCGCGCGGAAACTCGGGGTGGTCCAGGACGATGCGCTGGAACTCCGTGGCCAGGTGGATCTCCACGGCGTCGTGGCGGGGGAACTCGGGGAAGAGGCGTTCCGGGAGCGTCGAGGCACCGTGCTGCACCGTCCCCGCCAGCCCGCGGGCGCGGCACGCGGCGGTGATGTCGCGGAGCACGGCGAAGTCGATCGCCGCCTCCTCGCGCGTCCCGTCCGGCCGCACCACGCCGCCGTGCGAGGTCCCGGTCTGGACGCTCATCTTGGAGATCGGCTTCCCGCTCCACCGCTCGCGGTAGCCCTCGAAGTAGGCCTCGAACTCCTCCACCGTGGAGTTCTTCTTGCCCACCTCGCCGATCTCGCCGCCCACGGAGACGTCCACGCCGGCCGGCTGGCGTTTGCGGATGAACTCCGTCATCTCCGCGGCGCGCTCGTAGTTGTCGCGCTGCTGCTCCTTCACGGTCGGGCGGTCCAGGACCACGAGCGTGGAGGGGTCGATGTCGATGTTCAGAAAGCCCGCGTCCAGGGCCTCCGCGGTCGCCTTCTTGATCGTCTCGGTCACCGACCCGGGGTCCTGGAAGTACTCCCGCGCGGAAAACTGGAAGTGGTCGCCCTGGATGAAGACCGGGCCGCGGTGGCCCTCCCTGACCGCGGCGCCGAGGATGCAGGCGGAGTACTCCGCGGGGGGGACGAAGCAGTAGCCCATCTCGGTGCGGGAGATCTCGAAGATGAAGGCCCCGGCGTCCAGCGCCTTCGCGGCGCGGAAGATCGCGCGGGCCTTGTCGTAGATCATCCCGCGCAGGTTGTGGGCCGGGACCGTGAACCCGCGGGCCTTGCCGGAGGCGATCGCCTCGTAGAGCCCCTGGATGGAGGCGGGATGCGCGCCCAGGTCCGCCGCGGCGGCGCGGATGATCCAGCGCGCCGTGTCGCGGAGCGGGGGATCCTCGGCGAAGACCGCCGTCCGGACGAGGTTGTCCAGGAGCTTCGCGGTGAACGCGCCGGGATCGGTCACCTGCACGCCGCGGTCGAAACGGAGGCAGTCCGAGAGGGCGACCCTCAGGTTGTCGAGGGTCCGGTACGGCTGGGGCATCAGGGGGACTCCTCGGAGGAGGACTTCTTCCGCGAGGACCGCCCCTTGCGGTCGTCGGGGTCGTGAGGGACGAAGCGGCTCTCGAGGCGCGCGAGGAGGGGCGGGAAGGAGGTGTTGGCCATCTGGTCGAGCGGCACGCGGTGGGGCTCGAAGGGCCCGTGCCTGCGGAGGTACTCCACGGCCTCCATGGCGCGCTGGCGGGCGCCGTCGAACCCGGGGTCGTCGAAGAGGTCCACGGGGCCGTCCAGTTCGCCGGCGGCCAGCTGGAAGCCGGCGGCGACGACACGGGGGGGGCCGTCGAGCCTGAAGGCGCGGGTGTGCTCCATCGACACGGGCATGAGCGGGCCCTGGAACTTGCTGCGCACCCAGCCGCTCACGATGTGCGGGAACGAGAAGGCCTCGGTGGTCTCGCCCACGGAGGGCAGGCCGTTCTGGCATCGGACGATGAGCGCCGGATCGTCCGACCCCACCGAGCGGCCCACGCCGGGCGGGCGCGGGCCGGAGGCGGTGGCGGCCACCATGCCGTCCACGCGGCGGATCACCTTGTTCACCACGTAGCGGCTGTGCGAGCCTAGGAACATGAGGAGGTCGTAGATGTCGCCGGGCAGCTGGAGGGTGATGGTGCGGTTCTCCGCCAGGTCCAGCACCTCGAACGCGAAGCCCTCATGCATCGAGGGGTCGATCACGAGCCCGGGCGTATTGAACGGGTCGGCGAACATCTTGAAGAGCGGGAGGTTCCAGGCGCCCAGGTCGCACTTGTCGGCCAGGAAGATCACGAAGGGCTCGCTGGGGCGCTCGCGGAAGCTCATTTCGGCGCAGCCCGGGCCCAGGCCCCGGATGTTCCCGGTGAAGTCGTTGCTCATGAGATCACGACCGGGGTTGTAGAGGTGGAGTTTCTCGGCCGTTTCCGTGCAGGTGGTGAAGGTGTCCCAGGCGAGCTTGTGGATCTCCTTCGAGTCCTGCCCCTTGTCATGGGTGAGGATGAGGACGAGGTCGTCCCCCACGCCGCCCACCCAGGAGTCGATGAGCAGCCCCTTGCCGCCGCCCTTCCGGATGCATTCCCGGGCCTTCATGAGGACGGCCTTGTGCGTCCCGGTGTGGCCCACGTAGCCGCCCACGTCGGCCTTCATCACGGAGAGGGTGGTCTTCTCCACGGGTGAGTTCCTCCGGCTTTCTTCGCCCCGATTATCCCGGCCGGTCTCCGAGCCCGTCAACGGAATTCAGGGCATCCCTCTTGAGGAGGACTTCCCCGGCCGCTAAGATGTGCCCCGCCATGGGCTACGATCTCCTCGTGTTCGACCTCGATGGGACGCTCATCGACAGCGCGCCGGACATCATCGCCTCCGTGGAGCGGACGCTCGCCCGCCTCGGCCGTCCTGCGGTCGGCCGGGACCTCATCAGGGCGGCCATCGGGAACGGGGTCCGGAAACTGATCGAGCGAACCACGCCGCCTCCCATCGAGCCGGTGATCGAGGAGTTCATGAGGGAGTACGGGGCGCACCTGCTCGACGGGACCCGGCTGTATCCCGGCGTGGCCGAGACACTGGCGGCCCTCCCGCATCGAAAGATCATCCTCACGAACAAGCCGGTGGCGCTCTCGAGGAGGATCGTGGAGGGACTGGGCATCGCGCGCCACTTCGAGGCGGTGCATGGGGGCGATTCGTTTCCGGTGCGGAAGCCGGATCCCGCCTGCTTCCGGGCCGCGGTGGGGGCTGCGAAAAATCCGCTCATGATCGGCGACAGCGGCACGGACATCGAGACCGCCCGCAATGCCGGCGTCCCGTTCTGCGGCGTGTCGTACGGCTATTGGAAGCCCGGCGAAATCGGCGCCGCCGAGCGCGTGGTGGACCGCTTCGATCAGCTCCTGGGCCTACTCCGGTAGAGCGCTTCCTGGAGGAGGATGGCCAGAAGAGTGGCCGTGCCGGAGAGCAGGTAGGGCATTCGCAGGTCTCCCGCGGCGTCCGCCAGGAGGCCGCCGGCCATCGGCACCGCGAAGGCCCCCGCGCTCAGGATGGCCTCGTGAAGCCCGGCGAACTTGCTGTGGTCCGCTGGCCCGTGCAGGCTGTAGTAGATGCTCGATCCGTTGACGAAGCCCGCGCCGATTCCTACCAGGGGCGCGAGGACGAGCAGGGGCAGTTCCCCCCTCACGAACGGGATGGCCAGCGTGGCCGCCGCCATCAGGACCTGTACCGCATAGAGGAGCCTCCGTCGATAGGCCCACACGGAGTTCCGCTGCATCAGGATGAACACGACGGTCTGGGCCGCGATCAGGACCCCGAGGAAGAGGCCGAAGAACGGCTTCGCCCACTTCTCGTCGCCCTGGCCGGCGCCCAGCAGGTACTTGTAGTACTGGTTCTGGAACGTGTTCAGGGCCCCGTAGCCGATGAAGTTCGCCGCCCACGCCATGGACCGAAAGACGGCGCCCTCGGGACGCGCGAGCGGGGCCGCCCCTCCGTTCGCACGGACACCCTTGCGCCAGGGGTAGAAGGCGAGGATCGGGAGCGCGCTCGCCCCGGCGACCCACATCACCTGAGTGTCGCCCAGTGAGCGTGTCATCCACCCGGCCATGAGGTAGCCCAGCCCCTTGCCGGCGGACCACATGACGTTGAAGAGGCCGATCGCCCGATCGAGGCGGCCAGGTTCGGTCTCCGCCCCGATGGTCCCCTGGGCGGACGGCCAGAACAGGCTGTTCGCCAGGCCCATGACGGCCACCGCGCCGATGAGCAGCGTCACGGTCGGGGCCGTCCCCACCCAGTGGCAGGCCACGGCGGCGCCCAGGCAGCCGATCAGGACGAAGAGGCGCGAGTGGCCGCGGTCCGCCATCCGCCCCACGAGGAGGCATCCGGCGACGTAGGCGATCGTGCTCGCGCCCTGAAGCAGCCCCAGCTGCGTGGGACTGGCGCCCATCCCCTCGGCCCGGATTGGGATGAGGGTCCAGGCCACGAAGACCAGCCAATCGTAGACCAGGCCAGCGAGGCAGAGGCGCCAAAGTCGCATGGGGAGGGGATTCTAGGCCCTGAAACGCGAAGGGGCAAGGCCTTATGCCTTGCCCCTCGCGTGGTGTGGAAGCCTTGGACGCCCGCGACAACCGAAATCATACGAAGAATTAGCCCTGTAATCAAGGAGTGGGCCGCACCTCCCGCGACGAAGGTACGGCCCATCCCGGAGGATGGAGGCGGGGGGAATCGAACCCCCTCCTGGCGTGTCGCGAACGTCCGTGCTCCCGTTACACCACGCCCCCACCGGATTTTTCTCACAACGCCCCCGCGGGCCGGGCCGCGAAGTCGAAGATCGTGTCGAAGACGGCGTGGAGGCGCCCGATGGCGGCGCGGTCCTCGGTGTACAGGCCGAGTTCGAAGTTGTAGTGCATGCTGGTGTCGGTGAAGTTGGCGCTGCCCACGTAGGCGGCGGCGCGGTCGGAGAGGATCATCTTGGCGTGAAGCTGGAACATCTGGGACTTGGCGTGCTTCTCGTGGAGGTAGCGGACGGCCATGGGGCGCGTGGTGGCCAGGCGCTCCAGGACGGGGCTCGACTTCATCCGCGACTCCCGGAGGGTCGTGACCACCTGGATCGGCGCGCGGGCTTCCTGGGCCATCCCCGTGAACGTGGGGTCCACGTAGGGGGAGAAGATCTTGATGGACTCCCGCGCCTGCGAGAGGAGGCGGCGGAACGTCTCCGCGGTGGACCGGAGCCCCGGCGCGCGTGCCTCCATCGGCTCGCGCAGGGGCACGGGCAGGGACAGGACGAGCTCCGCCACGCGCGGCCCATCGACGTCCCCCGCCGGCGTCTCAGCGGCGCGGACGTCCCCGAACACGGAACCCCAGAGTCTCTGGAGCATGAGAATCTCCTTTCAAGGTTGGGCCCTCCCGGGCGCACGACGGGCGGCTTCAAAGCGCCGTGGAGGGATGCGCAACCGGCGTGCCAATGGCTCACCCAGCGGAGGGGCGCGCGCGGCAACTCGCCCACGTTACGTTTTGAAACGTGACGTTACGAAAAGTGACTCGAAGCAGGTTGATGTGATATTGGGCTGGGGATAAGAAGTCGGAAAGCGGGGTTCCTGCGCCTCGAGGTCACGGATGGATTCTACACCGGCGGGGCTTGGGGGGCGCGCAAGGTCCGGGTTTCCCGGTTGTTGCATCGAGGAGCGGGCGGATGGAGCTGCGGACGGATGGAGAGCCGGGGCGGACGCCGAAGAGGTTATCCTCCTTGGGAACCGCGCACGACATTCTTTACGCTGCTCCGCGTCTTACGGCTGTGCAGGCGTCTTCACATCGACCCCAGGATTCGCCGGAAATTTCGATATCCCTAGCCCTGGCAAGAGGATTGCGATTTGGATTGCGTCCATTGATGAGCGAGGTTTTAGTTGTTGCGAACACGCAAGTGGGCTATGAATCGACGAACCGTCATCTAACGCTCGGAGCAGGCTTTGACTAGGATGAGATGATGAAGATCCCAGGTGGCGAACCTCCTGCCCTGCAGGATCCAGGTCCGAGGACGCCCACCCCCGCGGTCCACGCCGGGATCATGATCGTCTCCACGTGGTTCCTCCTGTACGGCCTGGCCTGCGCCGCAAGCGCGGCCTGGGGCGGATTGATCCTGTCTAGCGTGACTCACCCCAGCCGTGAGGGAATGGGGATCGATGGTGGACTGGGGGCCGCTATCGCGATCATATTCGGTGCCTCCCTGGTCGGGCTCGGCCTTTTCGCGGTTCCCCACCTGTGGCTGGCTCTTCAGCAATTTCGGACGGGACGGTTTCGGGCGGGATGGTCGCGGGGGGTATCCCTGGTTAACACTTTGCTATGGGTCTTGGTGTCGATGGACGTCTCCTCGCCGCGTGGGCTTGTAAATTTCTTCTTCGACAATAAGCATCCGTGGGCCATCTCCGTCGCGGTCGGCATCACGCTCATCCATGGGGGAGTGGCCATCGTAACGTGGATGCCTCCGTCGTCCTTCCCCTCCACGCCCTCCCACGCCGCCCGCTGGATCACGGGCGTCGTCGTTCTCCTCTTCGCGGGAATCGCCGCCCTTCCCACCGTGAACGAAGGAGAATTCGTATTCTGGAGGAGACGCCCCCCCATGCCCTCGTATCCCGCGAACAGCGCTCCGCCTTTGCCACCCGCGCCGTTCGAGACTCCGCCACGGCCGCCCTCGCTCGTCGAGGTCACTTTCTGGGGGTTCATCCAGCAATGGCTTGTGCTCGGTCCGATCCCCCTTCCCGGCGATCTAGCCGACGATCCAGGTTCCGCCCTGGATCGAGAGTTCCTGCCAGACCAAGCCAGGCTCAAGCCAACGGCCGGAAACACGGCCCAGGCCCTCGACTCGCCCTACGTCTGGCGCTCACAGAATACCGAGAGCTTCTTCGTGAACCTTGGCTCGACCCCCCGGTCCGCGTCGATCGCCATGTCGTACGTCTGGTCGGAGCTCGAGATCCCGGCGGCGCTGCTGTGGACGGGATCCGATGACAGCGCCGCGTGGTATCTGAACGGCGAAGCCGTCCAGAGATTCGTCGGAGGCCGCGCGGTCGGCCTCGATCAAGAGCGCACGCCGAAACCCGTCTTTCTCGCGAAGGGAGTCAACACGTTGATCGCGATCGTCGTGAACGGAGGCGGCCCCACGGCCGCCGCGGCGCGCTTCTCCGACATGGAGGGGAGACCCCTCTTCCTCCTCGCGGGCGCGGCCCCCGTCCATTCCGGCTCCATCGCCCCCTCCGAGCGGAGGATCCCGGAAGCCTGCCGGCCGATCCAGGGGCCCTTGGGCCACTGGAAGCTCGACGGAGACGCCAACGAGGCCACCGGGAACCTGTGGGATGGCGAGTCGATCGGCGGCACCTGGACCGAGGGGAAGTTTGGCAAGGCGATCGCCCTCAACGGGATCCGCGCCTTCGTGGACCTTCGGCACCCCATCCTGCCGGCAGGACGGGCTCCACGAAGCCTCTGCGCCTGGGCCAGGTCAGAGTCCCTGGCCCCGGGCTACCGCTGGATCGCCTCGTGGGGCACGCCGGCGGGCAACCAGGCCATGTTCATCGGCATGCGGGGGACGCACCTGGTGGGCGGCGGCTTCGGCGGACCCGAGTTCGACGTCAGCGTGGCCGACTTCTGGGACACCGGGCGCTGGCATCACATCGCGCTGACCTACGACGGAGTCACGGCCCGGCTCTACGCCGATGGAACGGAGAAGGCGTCCGCGGCGAAGCACTGGTCGCTGACTCCGGGCGCCGCCTACATCGGCAAGCAAGTCAACGGGGCGGAGTACTGGAACGGCCTGATTGACGACGTCATGATCCACAACCGGGCTCTGTCGGCAGACGAGGTGCGCGCCCTGGCCTCCAGAGAGTGAGCGGCGGGTGGGGCGTAAGGCGTTCAAACCGGTTCAATGTTACCACGAGAGGGAGGGGGGAAGCCCGGAGAACCCCACCCAACCCCCAGGCAAAACCCCGCAGCCGAAGGCCACGGGGGCCAAAAGGGTATAATCTAGCGAAGATGTTCGACGAGGGGACGATCAGCGAGACGAGCTTGGGTCATCCAGCTTGAAAGCGTGGCGATCTCGGGGGACACGGTCGTCGTGGGGGCCACTGGAGAGGACAGCAACGCGACGGGCGTGAACGCGGCGCTCCTGGGAGGCAGCAGGACGCAGGCGGACAACAGCGCGGGTAATGCAGGAGCGGCCTACATTTTCAGATAGTCGTTGTCCCAGAGGAGGGCTCCAGGGAGGCCCTCAGAGGCAGGTTCCTGTATGAGGGACAACGACTTCCCGGGCCTGAGGGCGCGCTCTCGAAGCAGATCCGGAGGGTAGCGTCTCTTGGCGGACGGGTCCTGCCGGCCGGGATGCTGAGCTCCCTTCGCCGTGTGTCCTCCGCGTAAACCTCAGATCATCCGATGCGGGATCGCTTTTCAGGGATCCGCAAGGAGAGGGTGAAGGGTAGGACTTCGGCCGTCACAGCAAGGTGACTCGAATTGTAACTTGAAGTTCGTACGAGCGGCCCTCTCCCGAGGGGGGAAGTCAGGCACGCCGATTGCGCATCAATCGATCGTGAGGGGTTGTCGGGTGACTTGTTCGCCCGGGAGACGCAAGGTAGGATACGGAACATGGAGTACAGGGAACTCTTCGCGGCCATCGACGCGCGCCCGTTCAGACCGTTCAAGCTCGAGATCGTCAGCGGCCGGCAGATCGATGTGACCCACCCGGACAACATCATGGTGCTTCCGAACCGCCAGCGGATCCACCATATCGAGGTCTATCAGACGGATCCCTGGGACATGGCCATCATCTGGCCCGAAGGGCTGGCCGCACTTCTCTTTCCGGCTCAGGGTGCCCCGGCAGAGCCGTCGCCCTGATGGGCTGAACGGGCCCGCTGAAAACCGGCTTGATTGCCTGGGATGGGGTGGTTAGAATTCATGGGAGATGAGTATGGACGTGTCCCGCGTGTTCGAGCTCCTGGATGGACGTCCTTTCATTCCCTTCGCCGTAGACCTGGAGAACGGGAAGCG
>JAHFOZ010000446.1 GCA_023261405.1 Planctomycetota bacterium | reverse complement strand
TGGCCGAGACGCGATATCAAGACGAAGGTGACGAGCTTTCTCACCTCGTCAATCGACTTCCATCGCGGCAGCTGGGCCACGGCATCCGCCCCCAGGATGAGATGCAGCGAGGCCCCGGATTTCCGGCGCAACTCCTTCAGGGTGTCGACGGTGAAGGAGACACCGCTACGTCGTATCTCCACGTCGTCGGCGTCGAAGAGGGGATTGCCGCGGATGGCGGCCCGGACCATGGCCCAGCGGTCGCGGGACGGGGCCAAGTCTCGTGCCTGCTTGAGGGGCGAGACGCCGGTGGGGATGAAGAGGATACGGTCAAGACGCACGGCCTCCGCGGCGCGCATGGCGATCGCCAGGTGCGCGTTGTGGATGGGGTTGAAGCTGCCGCCGAAAATGCCGAGCTTCATGGTCTGCAATCGGGAAGAGCATGGATTATAGCCCCGCCGGAGGCCGTCTTGCAAAGGCTTCGCGCGCTGTGCTATAGTCGGCCTTCATGGCGTTGGCCGACGAGGTGCTCCGGGGGAGCTTCCACGCCATCGGCAAGGCCATTTCCCTTGTGGAAAACGGGGCGCCGGAGGGCCGGGACCTGCTTGAGCGCCTGCACGCCCGGGTGGGGGATTCCCTGAGGATCGGGCTGACAGGGCCGCCGGGGGTGGGGAAGTCCACCGCCGTGGACGAGATGGCCGCGGTGCTTCGCGCCCGGGGGGAGAAGGTGGCCGTGGTCGCCGTTGACCCCACGAGCCCTTTCTCGGGGGGCGCCCTTCTGGGCGACCGGATTCGCATGTCCAAGGCGGCCGGAGCCGGCGATGTCTTCATGCGCTCCATGGCCACGCGGGGCGAGAGCGGCGGGTTGGCGCGCGCCACGCAGGACGCCGTGGACCTCCTGGACGCCTCGGGCCGCACCTTCATCTTCATCGAAACCGTGGGCGTCGGGCAGTCGGAGATCGAAGTCTCCCGGGCCGCTGATTGCGTGATTGTCCTCCTCTCCCCGGAATCCGGGGACGGCGTGCAGGCCATGAAGTCCGGTCTTCTCGAGGTGGCGGATATCGTGGCCATCAACAAGGCGGACCGAGGGGGAGCGGACCGCCTGGAACATGATCTCCGAACGGCGTTCGAGCTCGGCCTTCGGCCGCGACGCGAGATCCCCATCCTGGCCACCCAGGCGAACGCAGGGATAGGGATACCCGAACTGGTCGCCACCGTCGAGGCCTTCGTTTTCGCCCGGAAGGCCTCGGGTGCCTTCCAGGAGAGGCGCCGGCTGGGCATGGAGGACCGCCTCAGGAAGATCGCCGAGTTCCTGGTCCAGAAGGACCTCTGGGGGGGGGAGGGGGCGCCCGAGCGCGTCAAGGAGGCCGCCGAGCGGGTGCTCCGGCGGGAGAATTCCCCCTACGGATGCGCGCGGGCGCTGATCCGGGAGGCGTTACGATGAGCGCTCCCGCTCCGACCCGGTCGCGTTTCCCCGGCACGCTGGTTCCCCATGAACAGAAAGTCTACTCCGACGTCCCGCGGGATCTGGGGAAGGCTGGGGAGTACCCGTTCACCCGTGGCCCGTATGCGGACATGTACCGGGGGAAGGTCTGGACGATGCGAATGTTCTCCGGTTTCGGCACGGCCCGGGACACGAACGCGCGCTTCAAATACCTTCTCAGCCAGGGCCAGACGGGCCTCTCTGTCGCGTTCGACATGCCCACGCTCATGGGGTACGACTCCGATCACGCGCGGTCGGACGGGGAGGTGGGGCGCGAAGGCGTGGCGGTCTGTACCCTCGAGAATATGGAGACGCTCTTCTCGGGGATCCCGATGGGGGACGTGTCCACCTCGATGACGATCAACAGCACGGCTTCGATCATGCTGGCTTTCTACTTGGCCACGGCCGAGCGGCAGGGCGTGGCTCCAGCGCGGCTGCGCGGGACGATCCAGAACGACATCCTCAAGGAGTACATCGCCCAGAAGGAGTGGATCTTCCCGCCGCTTCCGTCCATGCGGATCATCACGGACATGATGGCATTCTGCGCCGATCACCTCCCCAAGTGGCACCCCATCTCCGTCTCCGGCTATCACATCCGCGAGGCGGGCAGCACCTCGCTTCAGGAACTGGCCTTCACCCTCATGAACGGCTTCACCTACGTCGAGTTCGGCATCAAGGCGGGCATCCCGGTGGACCGGTTCGCCCCGCGGTTGAGCTTCTTCTTCAACTCCCACATGAACTTCTTCGAGGAGATTGCCAAGTTCCGCGCCGCCCGCCGGATCTGGGCGAAGAGGATGAAGGAGAGTTACGGAGCGAAGAGCCCCGAATCGTGGAAGCTCCGCTTCCACACCCAGACCGCGGGGTGCTCGCTCACGGCGCAGCAGCCGGAAAACAACGTCGTGCGGACGGCGGTGGAGGCCCTGGCCGGGGTGCTGGGGGGGACCCAGTCGCTGCACACGAATTCGATGGACGAGGCGCTGGCGCTCCCCACGGAGGAGGCGGTCAAGGTCGCGCTGCGTACGCAGCAGGTCCTGGCCCATGAATCCGGGTTGGTAGACCACGTGGATCCCCTTGCGGGGTCGCACTTCATCGAAAGCCTCACCGACCAGATGGAGACGGAGTGCGAGAAGGTATTCGGGGAGATTGAGCGTCGTGGAGGGATGGTGGCGGCTATCGAGCAGGGATATCCGCAAATCGAGATCGCCAGGGCCTCCTACCAGTTCCAGAAGGACCTCGAGGAGCGGCGGTACCTGACGGTGGGTGTCAACGCGCTCGTGGAAGAGGGGGAGAAGCCATTCCCGATCCTGAAGATCGACCCGGTGGTGGAGCGCGACCAGGTCGCAGAGACGCAGCGGTTCAAGGAGCGCCGGGACGGAACGGCCCTGGCGAGCGCGCTGGCCGATCTTGGGGGAGCCGCGAGAAGCGGGCGGAACCTGATGCTCCCGATCCTTGCGGCGGTGAAGGTGTCCGGTACGCTGGGAGAGATCGTGGAAGTCCTGAAGAGGGAATTCGGGGAATGGCGAGAGCCGCCGACCTACTGGTAGGGCCATGACGAAGGATTCGACAGGGCGGAAGTTCCGTGTGATCGTGGCCAAGCCGGGCCTGGACGGCCACGACCGGGGAGCGAAGGTGGTAGCGGCGGCGCTGCGCGATGCGGGGTTCGAGGTCATCTACACCGGCCTGCACCAGACCTGTGACCTGATCGCCAATGCGGCGCTCCAGGAAGATGCGGACGCCGTGTGCGTCTCGATCCTCTCCGGTGCCCACATGACCATCTTTCCAGAACTGCTGGACCTCTTGAAGAAGAAGGGCATGGACGACGTCCTCCTTTGCGGCGGCGGCATCATTCCCCCCGACGACGCGGAGGCCCTCCGGCACCAGGGCGTGGGTCGTCTCTTCGGCCCGGGTACCGACACGCGGGACATCGTGAGGTACCTCCAGGAGGAGATCCCGCGCCGCCGACCCAGGCCCTAGCCGCCAGCGGTGTCCTCTACGATGCGGCGGAATCTTCAGGCTTCGAACGCCTGACGATTCCGAGGACTCCGCGCAGTTCGAGCAAGATTCTGGCCCGACGCTCGGCGGGGATGCTTCCGTACCAGCGCTGCCACTCGTGCACAGCTCTCGAAGCCCGGCCGACTGCTGCAAGAAGAGATCTCATGAGGTTGCTCGACCTTGGACGCCGGATGATCCGGGGAGGAAACACTCGCTGGAGGAAACTGCGGAACTGTCTGTCCGACATTTTCCCGAGGCGCGGGTCTCGTGCCATGTGGAGCGCCCGACGAGGGGTGAGGCGAATGAGGGCGCAGATCTTGGAGATGCTCAGATTTTTCAAATGGTGCTTTAAAGCAACATTGCTCGTGACGTACCTCGCAATGCGAACATGACGCCACGCCGTTGATCGATCCATGCCGGGTCCGGTTTTCAGCCAGTCGAGCCAGCGTCCTTGGGATTCGGCCGCGCGCCGGGCCTTCACCAGGATTGATCCAGACTCCACGACGTAATCAAGGGTCCGGCCGTTCCAGCGCCGACGACACGCTTCGAGCTTCCGGGTAAAGAGGCCCAATCCGTTACTCATGTGCAGCTCCTTTCTGTTCGCCTCTGCCCCGAAGAGGCGAAACCCCCGAAATCGTCGACATGAAATCGTACAGAGTCCCAGCAGTTTCCGAGCCCGGCGGAGCTTTACTGGTTGCCCTTCTTGAAGGGGGGAGTGTAGACTGACAGACATCGTATGGACCGGCTGCACAGTCGGATGGACCCGTCCGCATCCACGTTCCAGGCGAACGCGAGACATCACCGGGCGCTTGCCGAGCAGTTGAAGACGCGGCTGGCCGAGGCGGCGGGGGGTGGGTCGGAGGCGGCCGTGGCGACCCAGCGGAAGCGGGGGAAGCTGATGGTCCGGGAGCGGCTGGAGCGACTGGTGGATCCGGGGACGCCGTTCCTCGAACTCTCGGCCCTGGCGGCGT
>JAHFOZ010000040.1 GCA_023261405.1 Planctomycetota bacterium | reverse complement strand
AGACCCTGCAGGCCGAGCGGGTCTCGCTGGAGAAGGCCGTCGCGAGCGCCCAGGAGGGGCACGACCGGGTCCAGGCGGAGTACCGGCAGGGGATCGCCACGAACGTCGAGGTCCTCACGGCGTTCAACACCCTGCAGCAGGCCCGTCTCGCGCGCGACCGCGCGGGATTCCAGGTCCGCACGGCCCTCGTGCGTCTCGAGGTCCAGAGCGGGAACCTCCCGGGAGGCGACCGATGAAGCGCGCCCTGATCCTCGTCCTGGCCCTCGCCGCCGCTTCGTGCAAGCCCCCGGAACAACCGCGGACGGGGGCGGCGCACCTGCGCAAGCCCGTGGTGACCGTCGAGACGGTCGTTTCCCGCGAGATCGAATACGTCGTGGAGGCGGTGGGGTCCGTAGAGGCCGCCGAGGAGATCAGCATCCCCGCGCGCGTCTCGGGCGTCCTGGATGCCGTCCACTTCAAGGAAGGCGACACCGTGGAGCCCTCCACCCTCCTGGCCGAGATCGCCGTGGAGCGCTATCGCCTCGCCGAAGAGCGCGCGAAGGCGGACCACGACCACGCCCGCGCGCAGACCACCCTGGCGGAGACGGTCTTCAAGAACCGCCTCACCCTCTACGACGAGGGGAAGAAGCAGAAGAAGGAATGGGTCACCGAGGAGCAGATGGCCACCTGGCGGGCCGACGTGGACAAGGCCAAGGCGGACCTTGAGCGGGCGCGCGTGGACCTCGAGCTCGCCCGGAAGAGCCACCGCGACGCCCGCGTGCAGTCGCCCCTCGCGGGGATCATCAACCGGAAGCAGGTCTCGCGGGGCGAGTACGTGAAGCCCGAGACGGTCGTGGCCACCATCCTGAACGTGGGGACCCTGCACGTGCGCTTCACCGCCCCCGAGCTCGAGGCCTCCCGCCTTCGCGCCGGCCAGGAGATCCTCTTCACCGTCCGGAGCGATCCGGGGAAGACCTTCCGCGCGCGGCTCTTCCACGTCAGCCAGAAGGCCGACCCCGCGACCCGCGCCGTCCAGTGCGCGGCCGAAGTCGTGGAGACGCACGGCTCCTTCAGGGCCGGCCTCTTCGTCTCCATCCGCATCATCACCGGGAAACAGGCCGCCCTCCTCGTGCCGGAGCGTGCCGTGCTGCCCACGGAGCGCGGCTTCCTTCTCGTGGTGACGGACGGAAGGAAAGCCTCCCGGAGGCCCGTCGAGCTGGGGATGCGCGTGGGCCAGCGCGTGGAGGTCACCCAGGGGCTCGCCGCCGGCGAGAAGATCGTGGTGGACGGCGCCGGCGCCGCGTCCCTTCGCGACGGCATCGAGATCGAGGTCGCGACGGAGGCCGCGAAGTGAATCTCTCCGACCTCTCCATCAAGAACCCCGTCTTCGCCTGGATGCTCATGGCGTTCCTGGTGGTCTTCGGCGGCCTCTGCTGGTGGCGGACCCCCATCAGCCAGATGCCCGACGTGGATTTCCCCATGGTGGGCGTCAGCGTCACGCTCGAAGGCGCGTCCCCGGAGATCATGGAGACCGACGTGATCGACGTCCTCGAGGACCAGATCGTGAGCGTCGAGGGGATACGGGACATCACCTCCACCGCCAAGCAGGGGCGCGCCTCGCTCTCCATCGAGTTCGACCTCTCGAAGGACATCGACGTCGCCGTCCAGGAGATCCAGACCAAGATCGCCCAGGCCGCGCGCGAGCTCCCCAAGGACGTCGATCCGGCGATCGTCACCAAACAGAACGCGGACGACCAGATGCTCATGTGGGTCTCCCTGTCCGGCCACGTGTCCCTGCAGGAGCTCACCCTCTACGCCCGCAACTTCCTCAAGGACAAGCTCCAGCAGGCGCCCGGCGTGGGGGACATCTATCTGGGCGGGTATCTCGACCGCGCGATGCGGGTCTGGCTCAAGCTCGAGGAGCTGGAGGCCCGCGAGCTCACGGTCGTGGACGTGGTGGCGGCGCTCCGGCGCGAGCACGTGGAGGTCCCGGCGGGGCGGATCGAGTCGGGCTCGCGGGAGATGAACGTGCGGTCCGAGGGGGAGGCCCCGTCGGCGGAGCAGTTCCGGAAGATCGTGGTGGCGTACCGGAACGAGGCGCCGGTCTTCCTGGAGCATGTCGCCGTGGTCCAGGACGGGCTGGCGGACCGCCGCAGGATCGCGCGGGCGATGGGCGTCCCCGCCGTCGGCCTGGGCATCAAGAAGCAGTTCGGCGCCAACGCGGTGGACGTCGCGCGGGGCGTCCGAATGAAGGTGGAGGAGCTCCAGGGCCGGCTCCCCGCGGGGATGGCCCTCGAGATCAACTCCGACCGCACGGTGTTCGTGGAGGAGTCCATCCACGAGATCCAGATGACGCTCGTCCTCTCGGTGCTGCTGACGTCGCTGGTCTGCTGGATCTTCCTGGGGTCTTGGGGCTCCACGTTCAACATCCTCCTCTCGATCCCGACCTCCATCGTGGGGAGCTTCATCCTCATCTACTTCCTCGGGTTCACCCTGAACACCTTCACCCTGCTCGCGCTTTCGCTCGCCGTGGGGATCGTGGTGGACGACGCCATCATGGTGCTCGAGAACATCGTGCGGTACCGGGAGAAGGGGCAGGGGCGCGCGGGCGCCGCGAGCCGCGGGGCCCGCGAGATCACCATGGCGGCCATCGCGGCGACGCTGGCGATCATCGCGATCTTCCTTCCGATCGCCTTCATCCGCGGGCTCGTCGGCAAGTTCCTCTACCAGTTCGGCGTGACGCTCTCGATCGCGGTGGCCCTCTCCCTCCTCGAGGCGCTCACCCTTACGCCCATGCGCTGCGCCCAGATGCTGGACGCGTCGGCGGGGGTCGGCGGACGGACGGCGAGGATGTACGGGGCCCTCGCCGGCGGCTACCGCGCGATCCTCTCCCCCTGTCTCCGCCATCCCTGGACGGTCCTCGCGCTCTCGATCGTCCTCTTCGCGGGCTCGCTCTTCTTCATCCCGGGCTTCCGCTTCCGGATCCCCGGCACGGAACGCTGGGCCGTCGTTCCGCCCCTGCGCGGCGAGATCGTGCCCTCCCAGGACCAGTCCATCGTGGTCGTCCGGATGAACACGCCCGTGGGCTCGTCGATCGATTACACGGACGAGCGCGTCCAGCGCTGCGAGGAGTGGCTCTCGCGCCGGCCGGCGGTGCTGCGCTACTTCGCCTCGATCGGCGGCTTCGACGGCGGGGAAGTGGACACGGCGTTCATCTTCATCACCCTGAAGCCCCGCGCGGAACGCCCCGGGCGGCAGACGCACCTGGCGTTCATGGAGGAGATGCGCCGGGATTTCAACTCGATCCCGGGCCTCATCGCCCGTCCGACGGACATCTCGATGGCCGTCCTGACGCCGCGCGGCACGCAGTTCTCCATCCAGTTCGTCGTCGCCGGGCCCGACTGGAACTCGCTGGGCGCCCTCTCGGAGGCCTTCGTGGAGAAGGTCCGCGAGTCGGGCCTCATGGTGGACGCCAAGAGCGACTACCAGATGGGGATGCCCGAGGCGAGGATCGTCCCCGACCGCCCGCGCGCCGCCGACCTGGGCGGGAGCATGCTGGACATCGGCGACTCGGTGAACGCGCTCGTGGGGGGCGTGCGGGCCGCCAAGTTCAAGGACGGCGGCCACCGCTTCGACGTCCGGGTCCGGCTCCTTTCCGACCGGCGTTCCCGGCCGGAGGACGTGAAGCGCCTCTCCGTCCGCAACGCGCAGGGGAAGCTCGTGCGGCTCTCGGAGCTGGTGCAGGTGAAGGAGACGCCGTCGCTCCAGGTGATCTCGCGCCGGAACCGCTCCCGGGCGGTGACGATCTCCGCCAACGTGGCGCCGGGCCGCTCGCAGAAGGAGGCGAACGACCGGATCGAGGACATCGCCCGCGAGATCCTCCCGGCGGGCTACTCGCTCGACTTCACAGGGTCGTCGGCGCTCTTCAGCGAGGGCGGCCTGGGTTTCGGGGTCGCGCTCGGACTCGGCGCGCTGATCGCCTACATGGTGCTCGCCTCGCAGTTCAACAGCTTCGTCCACCCCTTCCTGGTGCTCCTGGCGATGCCCTTCAGCGTGACGGGCGCGATTTTCGCGATGCAGCTGGCGGACGTCTCGATGAACCTCTACAGCATGATCGGGGTGGTGCTTCTCATGGGCCTGGTGAAGAAGAACTCCATCCTGCTGATCGAGTTCACGAACCACCACCGGGAACACGGTCTGGGCGTGCGGGAGGCGCTCCTGGAGGCCTGCCCCGTCCGGCTGCGGCCCATCCTCATGACCTCGATCTCCACGATTGCGGCCGCGGTCCCGGCGGCGCTCGCGCTCGGCCCGGGTTCGGAGACGCGGGTCCCGATGGCGGTGGTCGTGATCGGCGGCATGATCCTCTCGACGCTCTTCACGCTCCTCGTGGTCCCCTGCGCCTACCTGGTCCTGCCGGGCCGGGTCCGCCGCCCCTCTCCGGAGGAGGGGATCGAGTTCCAGGACGAGGCCTCGCGCGCCGCGATGGAGGGCTCCGCGAAGGGCCGCTAATGATCCTCCAGCGCTATGTCCTGAAGCAACTGATCGCCGCGTTCGTCCTCTCGTATTCCGCGATCGTGGCGGTGTGCGTCGTCGCCAGCGTGTTCCAGCTCCTCCGCGTCTTCGAAGGGGTCGGCCTGGTCCTCCTGGGGAAGATGATGCCCGTCACGCTGGCGTACATCTCCCCGTGGGCTCTCCTGGTCGGGGCCGCCTCGGCGACCACGGCCGTGTACGGCCGACTCTCCTCCGACAACGAGTTGGATGCGATGAAGATGTGCGGGATCCCTCCCGGGAGCATCCTGGCTCCCGTGGCGCTCTTCGGCGTGCTCCTGGGGGGCGCCGCGTACGCCCTGAACGAGCATGCCGCCCCCGCGGCCACCCGGGCGAGGCGCACGGCCTTCCGGGAATCGACGTTGTTCATCCTGGCCCAGCCCCCGGCGGGCGCCCAGCGGTTCGTCCTGGGGACCTTGCGGCTGAGCTACATGGATTGCCGCGATGGCCGCATCGAAAGGCCCTATCTCATGAAGTTCGACCGGGACCGGATTGAGTCGGAGTACCATGCGCTGAGCGGGATCGTGCGCATCGGCCCCACGGGGCCACCCGCCCTCGTGCTCTCGAACCCGTCTGCGGTCGTGTATCAACCCTCGGGAGCCACGTCCCGCATCACGATCGAGGGAGACTTCGCCGTGCCCCTCGATCTGGCCGGCGAAAGGGATCGGCCGGAGGACGCGGAGCCCGACGAGCTGGGACTCTGGGATCTCCTGGAACTCCTCCCCGACCAGGCTCAACCCGGCCGGAAGACCCAGATCCAGCTGGCGATCCACACCCGGGTGGCGCAGTCCTGCGCGCCCCTCCTCCTCGTCCTCGTGGCGGCACCCGTCGGCGCCTTCGTGAGACGCGGCTCGAAGCTGGCGGGATTCGGGGCGGCGCTCCCGCTCCTTCTCGCCTACCTGGTCCTGTTCTTCGTCTTCCAGGGCGTGGGGAGGAGGGGGGCCATCCCTCCCGTCGTCGCCGCGTTCCTCCCCGATCTCATCCTCCTCGGGACGGCCGCCCTCCTGCTCCGGACGGCGGGGCGGACGTGACCCGACGCCTCGATCGCTACATCCTGGGCACGCTCCTCCCTGCGCTCGGGATCTTCCTCGCGACGTTCATCACCCTCTTTGTCTCCGTGGAATTCGCCTCGAAGCTCGGGCGGTTCCTGGATCTCGACGGCACCCAGCTCCTCCCGTTCATCCTGCGCTACTACACGTGCCGGCTCCCCATGATGATCAACTTCCTTCTTCCCGCGATCGTCCTTTTCGCCTCGATCTTCACGCTCGTCCGCCTGTCCCGCAACAACGAGATCCTGCCGATGGTGACCTCGGGCACCAGCCTGCGCCGGGTCTGCCTCCCGTTCCTGGTCGTCGGGGTCCTGTCGGGGACGGTCATCCTGCTCATGGACGAGTACGTCCTGCCGCGACTCGGCGAGGAGATCTCGGACAGCGACGACATCCTCCTGAACTGGAAGGTCTCGTACGGCGCGGAGGAATACGACGGCCGCACGAAGCTGTGGGCGCGGAGGTACGACCGGCTGAGGAAGGAACTCCTGGAGGCGCGGGTGACCTCCCTGGACGAGAAGGCGCGGGCGTGGCAGGTGGTCACGGCGGCCGTGGTCCGCTGGGATCCGGACCAGGCGCGGTGGGTCGCCTTCCAGGGAGAGATCGAGTCCCTCCGGGTCATCGTGGAAGAGCCCGGCGCCCGGCCGCGCGTGCTGAAGCGCCCGATCCCTCCCGGGGGACACCTCATCGAGGCGCTCTTCTCCCCGGAGACGCTGAGGAAACCGTCCTCGCTGGCCAGCCGGTTCGCCTTCGCCCCGCTGTCGAAGTTGATCGAACAGGCGGAGAGGTACCCCCATGTCCCCTCGTTCCGCATGAAGGTCCACTCCCGGCTGTCCTTTCCGGCCTCCCCCGTGCTGATCCTGCTGCTGGGCGTTCCCTACGTGGCCGTGGCGCAATCCAAGAGTCATTTCCGGGGGATGATCGCCGCCCTACTCCTGGCGCTGGCTTACTATGGGGGGCATCTGGCCTTCCAGGACCTCGGGAATTCGGGAACGCTGAACCCGGCGGTCGCCGTCTGGGCCCCCACCGTGGGGTTCGGATTCCTGGGCCTGGGCGCCTACTTCCGGATGAGGACCTGAGTCCCGGGCCGAAATAGTCCGGGACCGCCGTGCCCCCTGCGGCCAAGGGGGCCGAACGTGCGGATCGAAGTGTCGAGCCCCCGGCCCTCTCCGCGTCTCGAAGCCCGGCCGGGCGGGAAGCACCCTCCGATCTGAAGGGGAATTCACCCCGGCTTCATGAATTCATCATGATCGGCGGGGCAGGATTCAGGGGCATGAGCCGACCCGCGCTCCTCCTCCTGGGCCTCTTCGCCGCGCTCTACACGGTCACCCTGGGCACCTGGGAACTCACGCGCATCAGCGAGTGCCGGAGCGGCGTCATCATCCGGGAAATGCTCGAAGGGCATACCCTCTATCCGCGTACGCCGGACGGCTACTTTCTCGAGAAGCCGCCGCTCTATTACGGCCTGTGCGCGGCCCTCTCCTGGGTCCTGGGAGTAAACGAGTGGAGTCTCAGACTCGTCTCGGTCGCGATGGCGCTGGGGACCCTGGCCGTGACGTGGTTCCTGGCGAGGCTCTACGCCTCCGAGCGGGCGGCGACGCTGTCGGTCGCCGTCCTGGGGTCGAACGTCGTCTTCCTGGGCTGGGCCAGGATGGCGATGGTCGACATGACGCTCACCTTCTTCATCACCGCCGGCCTGACGGCGTTCTTCGCCGCGCGGGCCGGCCGGCTCCGCCCCCTCCGCGCGTCGATCCTCTGCGGCTTCGCCTTCGGCCTTGCCGTCCTCTCGAAGGGGCCCATCGGCATCGCGCTTCCCCTGGCGGTGATCCTGGGCCTTCTTCTCATGGAGACCCGGGGGCGTCCATGGAAGGCGCGCCTGCCCTGGAAGGAACTGGGACTGGCGGCCGCCCTGGCGGTGGGAATCCCGGCCCTCTGGTACGTGCCGGGCCTCCTGCGGGAGGGGCGAGAATTCCTCGAGACCACCATCCTGAGCGAAAACTTCTACATGCCCCTGGGGAAGGCCCGCGGACTCGGGGTGGGTCACGAGCAACCTTTCCACTACTACTTCGGCCGCCAGCTGGTGGCGATGCTTCCCATGGCGGTCTTCCTGCCCGACGTCCTGCGCTGGACCTGGAAGCGCCGGGGTGACGCGGGAACGCGCGCGCTGCTCGGCTGGTTCGGCCTCGGCTTCCTCCTCTTCATGGCGGCCTCGAACAAGCGGTTCTACTACCTGCTGCCGCTCCAGCCGGCCGTCTCCGTGCTGGTCGCCCTCGCGCTGGAGCGGCGGATGGAGGAGCCGGGATCCAGGCTCACGGCGTGCTGCACCCGCGGCGTCGCGGTCCTCCTGGGATGCGCCTCCCTGGCCGCCTTCCTCTTCGCGGCAGCCCCCCAGCTTGCGGACTCCCGGGTCCCTTCCGACCTCCTTGCCCTGCTCTCGGACCAGCGGCCGCGCATCGTCCTCGTCGCCGGCCTCGCGCTGGGGGCCGCGGCCCTTCTCTTCCGGACGAACCGCCGCCCGGCCGAGATCGGACGGACGGCGATCCTCTTCGCGCTCCTGGCCGTCATGACGAGAGTATGGGTCCAGGACCCCCAGGAGGCCAGGAAGAACCAGTCCCGCGCCTTCGTCGCGGAAATGAAGTCGAAGCTCCCCCCCGGCGTGACCCCGGTGGTCGTCCCGCCCATCTTCGCCTACGCCGTCGACTTCTACTGGCCCGAACGGCTGGCGCGCCGCCCGTCCACGGGGCCAGACTGCAGGTGGGCCTTCGTGGGAGCCGATCTCCTGAACCGACTTGAGGGCCGGCACGAAGTCCTGGGCGCCTTGAAGGACAAATGGGAAGACCGGCAGGTGCTTCTCGTCCGCCGGGAATGAACTTATAATCCACCGGATGTCCCCTGCAGCTCCATCGGCGGGATTCCCGGGAAGGTCGGGACTCCGGTGTTACGCGGCGCTCCTCCTGCTCCTCCCGGGCTGTTCCGGCGAGAAGCCCCCGCTTCCGACCGTGGACTTCGTCGCGTACGGGGATGTCCGCCACCATCCCGCGGTGCATCGCGAGATCGCAGGGCAGATCGCGAAGACGAAGCCGAAGTTCCTGCTCGTCACGGGCGACTACGTCGACCACCCGGACGCCGAGGACGAGTGGGCCGTGTTCCGGGAGATCGTCCGGCCGCTCCGCGCCCTCGGCGGATACCACGCCGCGGTGGGCGACCACGACGTGGGGCCCCGGGAAATCTTCAGGAAGGAGTTCTCCCTCGACGGCCTCTACTTCGACCGGCACGAAGGCGGCCTCCACGTCTTCGTCCTCGATTCCCGCTCCCTCGACGCGAAACAGCTGGAATGGCTGGAGAAGACGGCCGCCGTGTCGGCCGCGAAGCACAAGTTCGCCGTCTTCCACCACCCGCCGTTCATGATCGACCGGGACCGCGGGCACGAGGCGGAGCGGGTGCGCGTCGCCCTCCATCCGATCCTCGTGAAGCACAAATTCTGCGCGGCCTTCTGCGGACACCAGCACTCGTTCTACACGACGAAGCGGGACGGCGTCCGCTATGTCATCACCGCCGGGGGCGGGGCGACGCTGTGGAAGATCGACCCCACCCTGGGCGAGAAGGGCGACCTGAGCCGGGAGTTCTATCATTTCGTCGGCTGCTCGATCGAGGGCGGGAAGATCGCGGCCAGGGTCTTCGACCGGGAGGGCGGGGAGGCGGCGGACCTGGCCTTCACTCTTTGCGAACATCCATGACGGAAGCCGGGCAGAGCCGGTTCTTCCGCACGAGCGTCGCGGCCACCTGGTAGACCGAGAGCAGGCGGCGCTCCATCGCCTCGAGATCCGCGGACTCGTCCCACTTCTTGCCGGCGACTCGCGAGGCGAAGTTGTGCAGCACCCAACCCCCGTCCTCGATCCGGAGGATCATCTCCCCCTGGACGCAGAACGCCCCGGAGGAGGACCCCGCCGGCGCGAAGAGCGACCGGCCGAGCGACGCGTGCCCCGCGCCCCAACCCGCGAGGTCCGCGATCGTGGGGATCGCGTCGAGCTGGCAGGCGATCCTCCGGTCCACGCCGGGCCGCAGGCCCGGGGCCACCACCAGCCCGGGCACGTGGTGGAGGCTCGTCGGATCGCCGAGCGCTCCGCTGTCGGGGCCTCCGACATGGTCCGCGGTGAGGATGAAGAGGGTGTCGCCGAAGTACCCCGCCTTCTTCGCCCCCTCGATGTACTGCCCGAGGGCCCAGTCGGCGTAGGACAGGCTGTTGCGGTACCTGTCCTCGCGCGAGCCCGACGTGTGCTTCTCCCACTGCGGCGCGGGCCAGGCGAACGGGGCGTGCGTGCTGGCCGTGTAGAGGAAGGCGAGGAAGGGGCGTTTCGCGGTCGCGAGGCGGCGGTTCGCCTCGGCGAACGTCTCGTGGTCCCAGCAGGCGCCGCCGAGCATCGCCCGCCCCGGCGTGGGATCGAGGGGCGGCATGTCCTCGGCACCCAGGTAGGTCGTGAACCCGGTCAGCTCCGCCACGGCGTCGTTCCGGTACGTCCGTCGCTTGGAGGTCTGGAGGAAATAGGTGTCGTATCCCTCCTGGCGCGCCAGCCGGCCGAGGAAGGCGATCGAGTTCTGCTCGATCCCGCGTCCGAGGTACGGAAGGTGGGGGAGCGTCGGGAAGCCGCAGAGGAGCGCACTCATCCCGTCCATGCTCTTCTGGCCGCTGGCGTAAAAGCGGCTGTAGAGGACCCCTTCCCGGCTGAGCGCGTCGTAGTGGGGCGAAAGCCCCAGCGGTTTCAGCCCCAGCTCCTTCCGATGCGCGTCGAGGTAGATCGCGTCCCAGCTCTCCAGCATGATGACGACGACGTTGGGTTTATGAGCCGCCTTCGCCGGGGAGGCGCGGAAGAGGGGGTACTCCGGGGCGACAATCTCCCCGGGGGCGAGCAGCGCTTCCTGCGCGGTCTTCACCGCCTCGGGCCAGGGGTAGAATTCCGTCCGGACCGGGCGCGTCGTCTCGACGGAATGCAGCATGCAGAAGGGGCCGTTCAGCGCCAGATAGGCCGCCGGGGCGGTGACCCCGGTGAAGGCGTGAATGATCTTCAGCCGCTGCCCGGCGATCGATCCATGGGCCGCCACGTACATCAGGAAGAAGAGCCCCAGAGCCGTGCCCATCCGGAGCCCCTTCCGCCCCACGGGCGCGGCCTCCCGGCGGAGGAGCCGCCGCCAGCCCCAGAAGAGTCCCGCGACCGCGGCCAGGTAGAGCAGGCCCGGCAGGAGGTAGTGCTTCACTCCCGAGAGCGCCACCGCCTCGAACGCCTCCTCGCCCAGCATCGTCGCCTCCGGCCCGACGTGCCGGTGGACGTACCCGAAATAGATGAGGTCGATCGAGAGGAGCAGGAGGAAGAGGACGAGCGTGCCGTAGAGGACCCAGCTCCAGATCCCCTGCCAGCGCCGCCCCTGCGCCCACCCGAACGGGAGCATCAGGAGGAAGAGCGGCAGGCCGGTGACGAGGAAGATGATCGCCGCGTCGAAGCGGAGCCCGCGGATGCACGCCAGGAGCGTCTCGCCGGCGGAGAGCGATTCGAAGTCCCGCCGATGGAAGAGGATGAGGGCGAAGCGGGCCAGGAGGAAGACGGCGAAATGGGCGGCCGCGATGAGGAGCGGATGCGAGAAGGCCCCGAGCAGAGCGCGGACGATCCGGGTCCGGTCCGGGGTCGGGGGTGCGGTCGGCGGAGTTTCGCTCATCGCCTGAATCCTATCTCAGGAACCGGCCCAGGTCCTTCAGGACCTGCATGAGCTCCGCCTGATGCCCCTCGTAGAACGCCGCCCGGTCCGCGACCGGGACATCGTCCCGCGTCGTCACTCCGCGGCTCACGAGGTCGAAGGTCTTGAGCGGGAGCTCGGCCTTGTACCGCAGATCCGCGTAGGCGATATGGTCCCAGTCGCTGAGGATTGCATACGGGCGCGGAGCCGCCCCGAAGAGGTCGAAGCCCGTGGAGTACTCCGACGGCGGATTGGCCGCGCCCAGGAGCGTCATCACCGTGGCCGGAAGATCGAGGTGGCTGCTCAGGCGATCGGACACCTCCGGCGTGCGGCCCGGGGCGAAGAGCACGAGCGGCACGCGCACCTGCTCCTCGGTGAAGGCCGACCCGTGGCCCCAGCGCCCCTTCTCCATGAGCTCCTCGCCGTGGTCCCCGGTCAGGACCACGATCGTCGACTCCAGCAGGCCCCGTTCCTCCAGGGACTTCAGGACGCGCTCGAACTGGGTATCCAGGTGGCGGCAGGCGTTGACGTAGCGATTCCGGATCAGGGGCGCCTCTTTCTTCATATCCAGGGTCAGGTAGTTCATCTCCGGGGGGTACGGCTTGCGGATGGCGCACTCCTCGGGGAAATGGTAGGGCGCATGGGGCGATTCGAAGAACATGAACGCGAAGAACGGCCTCGACGGATCGCGGCCGCCGATGAACCCGAGGAGCCGTCCGACGTTCTCGCGGTCGAGCACCCAGCCCAGGCCCGCCCCGGCCTCATGCAGGCGCTCGCGCGGGACGCGCGCGAAATTCGTGCGGTCGAACTCCGGGTAGGTGAAGAGCGCGCTCGTGTAGAGCTCCATCTCGTAGTTCTCGTCGACCATGAGGTCCACGAGCACGGGCCCGCGCGTCAGCGTGAGGAAGGGGAGCCAGTAGGATCCGGGCAGCCCGTAGAACATCGAGAACATCCCCATCCGGGTGCCGTTGCCGCCGCTGTAGTGGTTCGTGAACCGCGCGCCCCGGCGGGCGAAGGCCCATGTGGCCGGCATGATCTCCGGGTCCAGCATGTCCCAGCGCCAGGATTCCGCCACGAGCCAGACGACGTTCAGGAGCGGGCGCCCCGGATCGCGGCGGATGGGGGCCAGGGGGTAGTTCAGGTCCCGGGCCGAGGAGTCCAGGCGGAACCGGGGGCCGGCCTTGCCCTCCTCGAGCCCCAGGCGCTTGGCGATCGAGGAGAGGCCGCAGGGGATGTAGAGCGGGAAGGCCTCGGCCGCCTGGAGGACCGGCGCGTGGAGCTTGAAGCGGCAGAGGCCGTACGTGATCTTGTCGGCGGTCACTCCCGCGGCGAAGAGGAGGAGCCCAGCCACGAAGGCCTTCCGGGTGAAGAGGGGCGCCGCGATCGAACGGGCGCGCGGGACCTTCAGGAGCACGGCCAGGAGGCCCGCCTGGAGGCCGATGAACAGGGCGACGATGAGCGCGAACGTGACCTGGGTCCCGCCCCCGGCCCCCATCGACTCGATCCCGCCCCGCGTGGTCAGGAGGTTCCAGACGAACCCGTTGAAATGGAATCCGTACATGCGGAAGATGAAGCGGTCGAAGTAGAGGAAAAGGTGCACGGCCGCGTACCCCGCCACCGCCGCGCCGTAGACCAGTCCCGCCGCGATCCGGGGAAAGCGTCGGAAGAGGGCCCCGGTCTTCTTTCCCTCGACGCCCCGATTGAGGAGGAGGGCGAGCAGCTGGACGGGAAACCCGAAGATGAGGGTCCCGGTCAGGAGGGCGACGAAGACGAACGCCGCCACGAGCACTCCCCCCCAGGGGACAAGAGGGAGAGCGCCGGCCAGGTTGAGCAGGAGCCCCAGACTGCTCAGGACATAGTATCGCCAGAGGAGAGGCGCGCGTCCCGGGGCCGTCACATCCAAAGAATCGCTCATTTCGCCATTGACGATGGAACCATTGTACGTACCCCCTGCCCGGGGCGGAAGGACATCCCGAGTCGCGGCCGCGAGCCGACCCTCCTCCGCCGTGGCCCCCACGATGCTGCGCTACGCCAGGCGCGGGGTCGGATAGCTCCCGACCGCCCCGGGGCAGGGATGTCTCCCACTTCGAAGATGAAGGTTCATTCATGGTTACCTCAGGAGTCCTTCAGGGCCAGGGCCAATAATGCGCGACAGCACGGCGGAGGACGGATATATTCGGGCCGGCTGCGCCGGATTCACCCCATAAGAAGGCTGAAACCAGGAAATGGCAAAACCTGCAAGTCGCGCGTTTCGGGGTCGCGGAATCCTGGGGATCCTCGTCTACGCGCCGGTCCTCGTCGCCGCCCTGGTCTGCAAGCCGGGGCTCGCCCTTGCCCCACCCTGGCTGTTCGTGTGGGAAGGCTGCGCCTGGGGCCTGCTTTGTGCGGGGATCTTCTTCCGCCTGTCCGGGATCATTTTCGTGGGGGGACGGAAGGGGAAATCCCTCGTCATGGACGGCCCCTATTCCGTGAGCCGCAATCCGATCTATCTGGGCTCGCTCTGCATCGGGATCTCCGCTTCCCTGTTCCTTCACAGCCTGACCCTCCTCGGGGCGACGATGGTCATGTCCGTCATGTATGCGGCCCTCGTCATCCGGGCGGAGGAGCTGCAGCTCTCCGAGGCGTTCCCGGAGGAATGGAAGGGATACGCGAGCTCCGTCGCGAGGGTCTTCCCGAGGAGACTCTGGACCCACGAGGCGCCCAGCCGGGAGGTCGACCTGAGGGCGCTCAAGAACGAAGCGTTCCGCTCCGCGGCCGCCCTGTTCATCCCCTGGCTGGCCGCGCTGCTCACCCATGTCCGGGGCCAGGAGTGGTGGCCGAGGCTCTGGACCCTGCCGTAGGGGTCCGACTGCATTGATTCCCTGGATCGCGAGGCTGAAGACGCCGGGCGGAGTCCTCGTGCTCCTCTGGTTCCTCGCCCTCCTGCCCCCCGTCTTCACCCGGAGCCTCTGGGAGCCCGATGACGCCCGGTACGCGGAGATCGCCCGTGAGATGGAGGAATCGGGGGACTACGGGACGCCCCGGCTGCTCGGGATCCCGTATCCGGACAAGCCCCCGCTCTCCTACTGGCTGACCTGCCTTTCCCTCAAGGTGTTCGGGGCGAACGAATTCGCGGTCCGCCTCCCGGCCCTGCTCTGCGGGCTGGCGACCGTCCTGGCGATGCTGCGCTACGCCGGATTCCGCGCGGCGGCCATCCTCGCCACCTGCGCCCTCCTCCTGGGGGTGAGCCAGTCGCCCATCCTGGACGGCCCCCTGAGCGCCTTCGTCATCCTTTCGATCCTCCATGCCCGCGCCCGCCTGAATGGCGGCCCGCGCGGACACGCGTGGCTGTCCTGGGTCTGGATGGCCCTGGCGGTCGACGTCAAGGGACCGGTCGGCCTGGCTCCCCTCCCCATCGTGGTGGCCGCCCTCGTCATCGCCCGGCGCGCCGGCGAGCTCCGGAAGCTCGATCCGCTCCCGGGATTCGCGATCTTTGCCGCGCTGGTCGTCCCGGTCTACGCCCTGGTGGAACTCCGGATCCCCGGATTCATCCAGCACTTCCTCGTGGGCCAGAACCTGCGGGGCCTGGCGAATGCGGACGAGAATGTCCATCATGGCCGCGGCTTTCTCTACGCCCCCGCCTACGTGGCGGGGGGCTTCATGCCCTGGATGCTCGCGTTGCCGCCGGCCCTGGCCTGGGCGTGGAAGCGTCGCGCGCGCTGGCGGGACTTCGAGGCGGTCCTCCCCCTGGCGTGGTTCTTCGTCATCTTCGGGGTCTTCGCCGTCTCCCGATCGAAGCTGGCCACCTACTTCCTGCCCGCGTTTCCCCCGCTGGCCCTCCTGGTGGGGAAGTGGTGGGAGGACGGGGCCCCGATGAGACGCGGCTGGGCGGCGCTCTGGGCGCTGGCGGGGCTGGCGGCCCCCGTGGGAGTCCCCCTGATCCTGGACCTGAAGCGCCTCTCCCCCGTCCTCGCGGCCGATCCAAGGGTCGGGTTTCTGGTCGGCGCCGCCGCGATCGCCTTCGCGATGTCCCTGCTCCTCGTGGCCCGGCTCATCGCGCGGGGACGGCCTGCGGCAGCCCTCGCCGGCGTCGTGGGAATCATCGTCGCCGCTTCGGCCGCCAGCTCACTCCTGCTCCCGCCGCTCGGCTCCTTCCGGACGGTCGGCCGGCCCCTCCTGGATTCGGCGCGCGAACCCCTCGTGGTGTTCGAGACGGAAGCGGCCGGCGTCGCCTTCTACCGCAGGAGGGTCCCGGGGCTCTGCGGACTGACGCGGGACTACGAGCCCTTGGGCCGCTCGCCCGAGCTGCTCTGGCCCCCCGAGCGCCTGGGGGAGGCGGGGTCCATCCTCACCACCTTCAAGAAGATCCCCGAGCTCGAGGCCCACCTGAAAAACCGCTGGAGGATCATCCGATCCGCGGACCCTCATGTCCTGCTCGCGCCGCTGAAGACTCCGGAATAGCCGTCACGCCTTCCGAAGGATGTCCTCGCCGGTCCCTTGCCGCGGCCCGGGGCGGAGCGCCTGCGCCACGCGCATCAGGAGGAGGTAGAGGGTCGGCGTCGCGACGAGCGAGAGGAGGACCGAGATGCAGAGGGCGCCGATGACCGCGATCGCCATCGGCTTGAGCATGTCCGCGCCCGACCCGATGCCGTAGGCCAGCGGCAGCATCCCGAGCGCCGCGGCCATCGACGTCATGAGGACCGGCCGGAGGCGGCGGCGCCCCGAGCGGATGAGGGCCTCTTCGAGCGTCGTCTCCCCCGTCCGGGCGTGCTCCACGAAATCGAGCATCAGGATGCCGTTCTTGTGGACGATCCCGATCCCGATGATCGCCCCCAGCAGGGAGACGATGTTGAGGGAGGTTCCCGTGATCAGGAGCGCCAGCACCGTCCCGAAGAGCGAGAGCACCGCCCCGAAGACGATGGAGATCGACGCGGCGAGCGAGCCGAATTCGACGAGGAGTGCCGTGAAGACCAGGACGATCGCCAGGACCAGGACGACCATCAGGTTCCGGAAGGATTCCTGCTGCTCGTGGTAGAGTCCCCCGTATTCGATCACTCCGGGCGGGATCGACGGGTCGTGCGAGAGCTTCTCCCGGATCTCCTCGATCGCGCTCCCCAGGTCGCGCCCTTCCAGGCGCGCCGTGACGGCCACGTTTTGGCGGAGGTCCTCGCGCCGGAGCTCCAGCTGGCCGGGGTCCTCCGTGATGTCGGCGACCTGGGAGAGGCGGACCCAGGTCCCGCCGGCCGGGCGCAGGGGAAGGTTCCCGAGCGACGCGATGCGGTCCACGCTCGAGGTCTCGGCCCGCACGCGGATGTCGACCACGCGGTCGGCCTGGAGCACCGAGGAGGCCGTCTGCCCGAGCATCGCCGTGTTGAGCGCCTGCGCCACCGCATCGGCGTCCAGGCCGAACCGCCGGGCGTCCGCCGACCTCACCCGGACGCTGAGCGACGGCCCCGCGACGATCAGGCCGCTCTTCGCGTCGACGACGCCTTTCACCTGCTCGATCGCTTCCTTGATCTCGGGGGCCTTCTTCTTCAGGAAGTCCAGGTCGTTCGAGAAGATCTTGATCTCGACGGGCTCGGGAGACCAGGTGAGGTCGCCGATGAGGTCGCCCAGGATCCCCGGGAACTCCCATTCGATGTGCGGCTGGCTCTCCTTCAGCTTCTGCCGGAGATGGGAGATCACCTCCTCGGTCGTTCTCCGGCGGCGCGGCTTGAGCTTCACCAGGAAGTCGCCGGTGTTGGGTTCGACGAGATGGAACCCGAGGGCCGCCCCGGTCCGCCGCGAATAGCCCTCGATCTCGGGCGTGCCCCGGAGGATCTTCTCCACCTCGAGGAGCGCGCGGTCCGTCTCGCCGAGGCTCGTCCCGGCGGGGGCCACGTAGTCGATCACGAACCCGCCCTCGTCCATCTCGGGCAGGAAGTCGGTCTTGAGCCTCATATACCCGGCGATCCCGCCCAGGAGCGCGAGCCCCGAGATCCCGAGCGTGAGGAGGGGGCGGCCGAACGCCGCGCGGGCGGCCCCTTCATAGACGCGGATCACGCGGCGGAGGATGAAGCCGCCCTCCTCGATCCTTTCCGGAGTCAGGCCCGCCTCCTCCTTCCTCACCCGGAGGACCCAGGCCGCGAGGGAGGGCGTGAGCGTGACCGCGAGGACGAGCGACGCGAGGAGAGAAACGACCATCGTGACGGCGAGGGCGCGGAAGAAGACGCCGGGCACGCCGTCCAGGAAGGCGAGCGGGATGAAAACGACCACCGGGCCGATCGTCGAGCCGACCAGGGGCTTGAGGATCTCGCGGACGGCCTCCGAGACCGCCTCGCCCCGGGGCCGCCCCATCATGAGCTTCGTGTGGATCGCCTCGACGACGACGATCGCGTCGTCGATGATGAGCCCGACCGCCGCCGCGATGCCGCCGAGCGTCATCAGGTTGAAGCTCATGCCGGCGGCCTTCATCACGACCAGCGTCGTCAGGACCGCCGCCGGGATCACCGCGACGGCGATGAGCGTCGTCCCGAGCCTCTTGAGGAAGAGGAACAGGATCGTCATCGACAGGATCAGGCCGAAGCCGATCGATTCCCAGACGCTGCGGACCGACGCGCGGACGAGGAGCGACTGGTCGTAGAAGAACGAGAGCCTCAGGTCGGGAGGGAGCTCTTTCCGGAGCGCCTTCAGATCCTCCTTCAGGGCGTCGGCGATCGCGAGCGTGCTCCCGTCGGGCTGGCTCCGGACGTTGAGGAGGACCGAGTGGATCCCCTGGGCCGTCACCACGTTGAAGACGGGCTCCTCGCCGGGCACGACGCGGGCGAAGTCGCGGATTCGGACCACGCGGCTGCCGTCGGCGGCGACCGCCAGGTCCCCGATCTCCCCGGGAGTGAAGACGCGGCCGTCGACGACGGCGAGGTAGAGCGTGTGGTTCTCCTCGTGCATGCCCGCCGGGGCGACGAGGTTGCTCTTCGCCAGCGCCGCGGTGACGTCGGCGAGCGCGAGGTTGAGCGCCCTCATGCGGTCGGGATCGACGATCACGTGGACCTCCGGCGTCCGGCCGCCGACGAGGTCGACCCTCGCCACCCCGGGCACCCGGAGGAAGCGCGGCTTGATCTGGTATCGCGCGATCTCCCAGAGGTC
>JAHFOZ010000445.1 GCA_023261405.1 Planctomycetota bacterium | reverse complement strand
CGCCTTCCGCCGGAGGTCGTCTCACTCCTGCGCTCCTCCGGGGCTTGAGCTGCAGAGCTCAGGCCTCTTTCGTGAATCGGCCGTAATTCCAGGCCCCCCCTGCGTCAGGGTAGGAGGGGGAGGGTGTCGATTTTCAATGACACGTCCGCACCCCCTCCCTATAATTTCGGCTGGTCCGGGGAACTGGGGTTTTCCTTGTCGGAGCTCACACCATGAAGCGCATGGCTATCATTGCCGTGACGGCGCTGCTCGCCCTGCCCGCCCTGGGGCAGGACAAGCGGGATCTCGACGACAAGAAGACGGGAACCGCCCTCTACTGGGAAGGCTTCAAGGCGGAGACCGAGTACAAGGACCTGAGCCTGGCCCTCGTGAAGTACAAGAAGGGCGCCGCCAAGGCCGCCACCGAGGGGAACAACGAGATCGCCGCCGCCTGCTGGGTGCGCACCGCACTGTGCAACGAGAAGATGGATCCCGAGAACATCCCCGCCGCCCAGGAGGCCTATGCCAAGGTCGTGGCGGACTTCGCCACCGTGGAGGCCTGGGCCCCCACCGCCAAGGAAGGCGCCGCCCGCAAGGGCGTCGATGTCTGGCTCAAGCAGCTCCACGCCTGCTTGGGTCCCTGGCGCACCTCCCCCGCGCGCAGCCCACTGGACGAAGTGGTGGTCAAGGCCAAGGAGGCCACCTGGGCGAAGATCAAGGCGCTCGACACGGCCGCCACCCACGGGCTGGCCTGGGGCCTGGGTCACCCCGACAACGTGATCCGGGACTTCGCGGCCGACCGTCTCGCCGAGGTGGTGGACGGGGAAGGCATCGCGCTCGCCGTCGGAAAGCTGAACGATCCCTCTCCCGAAACCCGGGCCGGGGCGGCCGCGGCGCTCAAGAAAGTCTACAAGAAGTATGCCGACGCCGTGTCGCTGTTCGACCGGGCCCGCGAGCTCGAGCGCGACCTGGACATCCCCCTCCAGCCCGACAGCAAGGCGGCCGGTCACCACGCCAAGCTTAAGGGCGAGGCGGAGAAGCTGAAGGCCTCGGCCAAGGCCATCCTCATTCACATCCCCGAGGACCTCGCCCAGACGCCGGCCGTGCAGACGGCCTTCGCGGCGATCATCGCCGATGACGCCGCCCACCCCCAGGCACGCCGCGAGGCCGCCGAGGGGCTCGCCTCCATCGGCCGCATCTCGGGTCCCCTGGTGGACGCCCTGGTCAAGGGCATGGACGCCAAGGACCACAACGTGCGCGAGGCCTGTGTCCGCGCGGCGGGCGCTGTGGACACCACGATCAGCGCCGACAAGCACAAGCTCGCCGACAAGCTCATCGAGGCCGTGCAGAAGGAGCCCGCGAAGGAAGAGGACAAGGAGAAGGCGGACTGGCACAACGACGAAGGTGTCCGGCACGCCGCCGCCGCGTCGCTGGAGAGCATCGCCCTCGTGAAGTCGCTCCCCGCCCTGATCGAGGCGCTGGACGACAACGATTCTCGCGTCCGCGGGGCCGCCTTCCGCGCCCTTCGGGAGATCACCCGCAAGGACTTCACCTACGAGAAGGACGACAAGGGCCAGGACAAGACCTACGAGGCAGACAAGCCCCTCGCCGAGCGCAAGAAGGGGCAGGCCAAGTGGAAGGAATGGTGGGACCAGACCTCGGGAGTCGTGGTGCTCGTCGAGCGTTTCTGGCGCTTCCAGTCGGAGTGGAAGGAACACCCGATGACGAAGCTCTTCGACGAGGAGGCCTTCCTGCGCGAGATCGATTCCCGCAAGTTCATCTACCCGGACCCGGACGGCGCGCTCAAGCGCGCCAAGCGGTCGCTCGAGAACTTCAAGAAGGTGAAGGACGTGTTCCTCCAGGACGCCGTGGACATCGGCGCCCTGGACGCCCTGCTCGTCTTCATCGGGGGCGAGACCGACATGGACAAGAAGGCGAATGCCCCCACCCGCCTGTTCGTGGCGGAGGCGTGCGCCAAGGTCGTCGAGAAGACCAGCAACGGGGTCGAGAAACTCCAGCAGAAGGTGACCGGTGGGGCCTCGCCCGCGCAGAAGGCGGGAGGCGCCTCGGCCCTGGGGGCCCTCCAGAAGTCGGCCGTGGGCGACGGCGGACGCAGCGCCCTGGTGGGCGGACTGGCGGCCGCGGAGCCGGAGATCAAGGAGTCCTGCGCCAACGCCCTGGGGCGCGTGGGCGAGCCTGCCAACGCCCCCGACCTCGCGCGGACGGCCGCGGGGGACACCGATCGCAGCGTCCAGGTGGCCGCCCTGCGGGCCATCGCGCGCCTCAAGCCCAAAGGAGTTCCCAATGTGATCCCGGTGCTCGGAGAACTCATCGCGGACGAGCCCGAACCCGGCAAGCCCGGCAAGATGGCCAAGGACCCGGCCGTCCGCGAAGGGGTCTGCGACGCCCTCGGGGCCATCGAGGACGCCGAGGCCATGCAGTTCCTCCTTCGGGGCCGTCGGGACACCACCCGGAACGTCCGCGAGGCGGCGGCCGTCGCGGTGCAGAAGGTCTTCAAGGCCGACCCCGACAAATCCGCGGCCGTTGCGGTCGAGGCTCTGAAGGATGAGAAGCGGAAGACCTTCGACCGGATGGGCGCCGCCCTGTCGCTCGGTGAGAGCGGCTCGCTCAAGATGGCCGTGGAACTCTCCAAGCGGATCATCGACGTCAACCCGCCACGCCTGCTCAAGGACATAGACCCGTTCGTCCGGATCGCGGTGTGTCAGGCCCTCGGCATCCTTAAGCTCAAGAGCCTCGCCGGGGCGAATGCCCTCAGCCTGGTGCTGGCGGACGAGGCCGAGGCCGAAGCGGTCAGAGATGCCGCCTACAAGGCCCTCTGCGCCATCGCGGACAAGGACCCGGACAAGGAGGGCAGCCCGGAAGCCGCGCTCAAGTTCAAGGCGTCCGACCCCAAGGCGGCCCGTCTCGGCGCGATCCAGCAGTGGAAGGAGTGGTTCGAGAAGGAGAAGGGCAGCTTCAAGGACGAGTAGTGGCCCGCCTCGGCGCCCCCCCTTCATGAGATACTGCACGTTCCAGCACGGCAAGCGCATCGGCGCCGGCCTCCTCCACGGGAGCACCGTCTTCGATCTCGGACAGGCCTTCTTCAAGGCCTTCAAGCGCCCCGCGAAATTCGCCGACCTCCTGGACTTCCTCCAGCAGGACGGGCCTGCCCGCGTCAGGGACCTGGACCTCAGCTCCCTCAAGACCGACCGGACCGTGTGCCTTCCCAAGGAGGATGTGCGGTTCAGGGCGCCCCTCCTGCGCCCGACGAAGATCGTGTGCGTCGGGCTCAACTATCGGGCCCACGCCGCGGAGCAGAAGCTTGAGCCTCCCGCAAGCCCCATGCTCTTCGCCAAGGCGCCCAACATCGTCATCGGCCCGGATGAGGCGATCCAGATCCCGTACCCCGTCTCCGAGCAGATCGACTACGAGTGCGAGCTCGCGGTGGTGATCGGGACCCCGGGCTACCGGATCCGCAGGGCGGACGCCGCCTCCCACGTGTTCGGATACACCATCATGAACGACGTGACCGCAAGGGACATCCAGCGGGGCGACAAGCAGTGGTTCCGCGGCAAGAGCATGAATACCTTCGCCCCCCTGGGCCCCGTGGTCGTGACCCCGGATGAGATCGACCCCTCCCAGTTGCCCGTCTCCCTCACGGTGAACGGGCAGAAGCGGCAGGATTCGAACACGAGCGACCTCATCTTCGACGTCCCCTTCCTGATCGAGTACATCAGCGCCGCCTTCCCCCTCGAGGCGGGCGACGTGATCTCAACCGGCACCCCGGGGGGCGTTGGAGTCTTCATGACCCCGCCCCGCTGGCTCCGGAAGGGCGATCTCGTGGAGGCCACGATCGGCGGCATCGGGACGCTGTCGAACCCGGTCGTATAGGTCTTGAATCGGGGCCCGCCGGGCGACATAATTATTTTGAAGCCCATGGACGACGACGGTGCCCCAAGGCGCTCCCCGCCCCGCGAGCACGCGCTGTCCTCGAGCGTCCTCGTTCTGAACCGCAACTACGTCGCCATCCGCGTGGTCTCCGCCCGGCGCGCGTTCATCCTGCTCTTCAAGAACTCCGCGGAGGCGGTGGACGCCGCGAGCGAGGATTTCGGGACCTTCGATTTCGGGGCCTGGGTCGTGTTCTCCACGGCCCGGAGGAGCTCGCCCGCGGACCACGACCAGTTCGTCGTGACCCCCCGCTGTGCGATCCTCGTGCCCCGCGTGATCCGCCTCACGGGCTACGACAAGGTTCCCCGCCGCGAGTTGCGCTTCAGCCGGCGCAACGTGCTGGCGCGCGACGAGAACCGCTGCCAGTACTGCGAGAGGAAACTCCCCGCCTCCCAGCTCTCCCTCGACCATGTCACCCCGAAGTCGCGCGGCGGCAAGTCCACCTGGACCAACGTGGTGACCGCCTGCAATCCCTGCAACACCCGGAAGGGCGGCCGCATGCCGTGGGAAGCCTCCATGA
>JAHFOZ010000444.1 GCA_023261405.1 Planctomycetota bacterium | reverse complement strand
CTCCGGGTGGGGTGGTAGCGCCAGATCCCTCCGTTGAACTTGATCCGCTGGTCGGGGGCCGATCCCGGCTTCCCGACGAGGGAGTCGCCCTGGATCCCCTGGGTCCCGTAGAGCCAGCCGTCGGGCCCCCAGGTCAGTCCGTTGAAGACTCAATGTCCGATCTTGCCGTCGTTCCATCCGTCGAGCAGGACTTCGGGCTCTCCGTCGGGGGCGTCGTCGCGGTCCCGGTCGGGGATGAAGATCAGATTGGGGGTCGAGCAGGCCCAGACGCCGCCGAACCCGGGCAGGATGCTCGTGAGGTTCCGGGCGCCGTTCCGGAAGATCTTTCTCTTGTCGAAGCGACCGTCGCCGTCGACGTCCTCGAGGATCAGGATGCGGTCCTTGACTGGCCGGTTCCACGGCCCGCCGGAACTCTCGTAGGAATAGCATTCGGCCACCCACAATCGCCCGCGATCGTCGAAGGCGATCGAGATCGGCTGGGCGACGTCCGGTTCCGCCGCGAAGAGGGTGGCGCGGAATCCCTCGGGCAGGGCGAGCCGTTTGAGCGCCTCCTCCGGGGCCAGCGGCACGTTCTTCGGGTCCTCGGTGTTTCGGACCCCCTCGGGATAATCCTGCGTGCTGAGCCGCCGGAGTTCGGGACCCGTTGTGGCCCGTGGGGCCGACGGGTCACGAACTTGCGAGTCGAAGTACTGCGGCGGGCCCGGCCGCGCCTGGAGGAGAAGGGGGAAGAAGGCCGCCAGGGAGATCGCTCGGAGGGCGAGCATCCCCTTCTTATACACTTCGCAGCGAGGCAATTCAAAGGGGGCGGTCGCGGGAGATCCGTTGAAGGCCTGGGAACCGTGCCGGTTCGCCCTGACGGGCTGCGGGTTCGAGGGTGTACCGCTCATCGGACCGTGACCTGCCGCCGGAGTTCCTTCCCATCTCGGACGAGAGTCAGCGCCAGCGTCTCGCCGCTGGCCTTCTTCTGGGCCACGTAGGCAAGGAATTCGCTGAAGCTCGGCAGGCCCGTTCGCCGGCCGTCGACCTCCACGAGGATGTCGTCCTTCCGGACGTCAGCTCCTGGCAGGCGGATCCCGGAGTAGGTGATCCGTATCGCGATGTCGGCGTCGCCCATGTTTCTTTTCTCGCGCTCCTCGAGGGACAGGCTCTCCCCGGTCATATCGGGTCTGAAGGTGTCCGACGTCGCGGCCCGCCAGGAGAAATCACCTTTCCGCCGGAATCCGGGGGGGATGGCCAGGTCCAGCGCCAGGGGGGCTCCGTCCCGACGGACCACAGCCCTGAGGGGCGAGTCCTCAGGCGCACGATCCAGGATCCACTGGATGTCGGCCACGGAGATGAGGGGCTGACCCTCCAGGCTCAGCAGATCGTCCCCCTGCCTGAAGCCCGCTTTCGCCGCGGGGGAGCCGGCGGCCACGGATCTGATCCGGGCCCTTTCCTGGGCGTCCAATTCGAGGCCGAGCGCGCTCGGCATGGGATAGGCCCAGAGCAGCCGGTCGGGGATGGGCTCCTTCGACCCCCGAATCATGCGGTACTCTGCGGCCTGGATCTGGTGGCAATGGATGCAGGTCGGATTGTCCCGCCCCCGCTCGCCGGCGGCCGGGTCGATCGTCTTCGGATACTCTTTGAGCGAGGGATAGCCGCGCGGGGTGGGGAAGCGGGGTGGCGCGCCGGCTTTCCCCGCGAGCGACGCCTTGTTGCCGGGGTACGCCTTGTGGATCTCCAGCGCCGCCAGGGCCGCCTTGCGGAACCCCTGCAGCGTCGCGTCGGCGAGCCCGTCCAGGCCCGACCGGCTGCCGTAGCGCCCGTACACCGTCTTGTCCGCGTTCATGAAAAGCACGGCCCACGTGAGCCCGGTGTCGAATTGGAAGGTCGCCAGATCCAGGTCGTTGACCTCGACGACACGGACGCACACGAACTGGTCCAGGACGTCCCCAAGCTCAGGATCGCGACGGGCAACCTGTCCGTCGAGCATTCGGCACGCGCGTCAAGGCACTCACCGGAAGACGAGCAGAAGGGGCTTGCCGCTTTTCCGAGCCGATTCGAAACCACCCGGGATGTCGTTGTAGACCCAGGGTCCCTCGGGCTCCGCGTCCCCCAGGCCTCTCTGCAGCGGGCCGGGCTCCTGCCTGCTGTGCCGCGCGCCAAGCGCGCCCAGGGCCAGGAGGGTCGCGCACAGGAATCGCATGGGAGGGAGTATACCATCCGGCCGCCCGATGCACCCGCAGCGTGGGCGCGCCAAGGAATCGTCCGGACGGCCGGGAGCATGCGTGCCTCGAAGACTTTTCTCCGTGTCCCCGGCGTACCCTGCGGAAGGCCTTGCGGATGCGGGCGCGGCGTGAGTTGATATACTTGTCCTCGTGGCGAAAGTCTGCGTCCTGAATGTCGTGGGGCTCACGCCCCGCCTGGCCGCCCACGCGCCGCGCATCTCGGAGGCGGGGAAGGCCCGCGCCTGGCGCAGCCCGCTCCCCGCCGTCACCTGCACCGCGCAGGCCACGATGCTCACGGGGTTGCCGCCCTCGAAGCACGGCATCGTGGGGAACGGCTGGCTCTTTCGCGACACGATGGAAGTCCGCTTCTGGCAGCAGTCGGCCGCCCTCGTCGAGGGCGACCTGCTCACCCGGGGCCTGAAGAGCGCCCAGATGTTCTGGTGGTTCAACCAGGGGGCGCCCGCGGAGTGGTACGCCACGCCCAAGCCCCACTACGGCTCGGACGGCTCCAAGCAGTTCGGGATCCTCGACAGGACCGGCTGCGCCCTCGAGGCCGACCTCGGGCCGTTCCCGTTTTCCTCCTTCTGGGGCCCGGGCGCCGGGTTGGCTTCGAGCGAGTGGATCGCCCAAGCCTCGGCCCGCGTGATCCGCCGGCAGAAGCCCGACCTCACGCTCGTGTATCTTCCGCATCTCGACTACGACTATCAGAGGGTGGGGCCGGGCGAGCCGGCCCGCGTGAAGGAAGTTGACGCCTGCGCCGGGATGGTCATCGATGCGGCGAAGGAGATCGGCGCCCGGGTGGTCGTGGTCTCGGAGTACGGTCTGGTCCCGGTCTCGCGGCCGGTCTACATCAACCGCGCGCTGCGCCGGGCCGGCTGGCTGGCGGTGCGCGACGGCCCTTACGGGGAGATGCTGGACACGTTCGAGTCGAAGGCCTTCGCGGTGGTGGATCACCAGCTCGCGCACGTCTACCTGCGCGGCCTCCCTGCCGCTGAAGTCCGCGAGGCGCTCGAGAAGCTGGAGGGCGTCGACCGCGTGGTCGATCCGCGGGAGGCCGAACTGGACCACCCACGCTCGGGGGAGCTGATCGCGCTGGCGAAGCCCGACTCGTGGTTCGCCTATCCGTACTGGCAGAGCGACGCCCGCGCGCCCGACTTCGCGCGCACGGTGGACATCCATCGCAAGCCGGGCTACGACCCCTGCGAGCTCTTCCTGACCTCCAAGCCGCGCGCGGCCCTGCGCCTGGCGCAGAAGCTCCTCGGGTTTCGCTACCGCTTCGACGTGATCCCGCTGGACGCCTCGCTTGTCAAGGGGAGCCACGGGCTGCGGCCCGCGCCCGAGGACGGACCCGCGATCGCCGGTCCGGGCGAACCGCCCGCCGACATGACGGGCTTCAAGGACTACATCCGGGGGCTCCTCGCGTGAGGCTGATGAAGGCGTTCCGCAAGGAGCCAGTGGACTGCACGCCCGTCTGGTTCATGCGGCAGGCGGGCCGCTACATGCCCGAGTACCGGAAGCTCCGCGAGAAGCACCCGATCCTCGAGATCTGCCACACGGCCGAGCTCGCCGCCGAGGTGACCCTGCAGCCGCTCCGGCGTTTCCCGGCCCTCGACGCGGGGATCATCTTCAGCGACATCCTGCTCGTGCCGCAGGCCATGGGCATCGCCGTGGACTTCGTGAAGGGGGAGGGGCCTGCCATCGCGAACCCCGTTGCGGACGAGGCCGGGGTGGTGGCGCTCAAGCCCGTCATCCCTGAGCGTGACCTGAAGCCCGTCCTGGACGCGATCCGGATGGTGAGGCGCGAGACGAAGGTGGCGCTGCTCGGGTTCGCGGGGGCGCCGTTCACGTTGGCGAGCTACATGGTGGAGGGCGGCCCCTCGAAAGATTACGCGAAGACCCGTGCCCTGATGAAGACGGCCGCCTGGCCGCAGCTCATGGGGAAGGTCGTCGAGGCCGTGACGGCCCACCTGAACGCGCAGCTGGCCGCCGGGGCCGACGCGGTCCAGCTTTTCGATAGCTGGGCGGGGAATCTTTCTCCTTCCGAATACCGCGAGCACGTCCTCCCATGGTCCCGGCGGATCTTCCACGGCCTCAAGGGCCCGTCCATCCACTTCGCCACGCAGACGGGGCCGCTCCTCGAGGCGCTGACTGAGGCGGGGGGCGACGTGATCGGCGTGGACTGGCGGACGCCGCTCGACGAGGCCTGGGAGCGAATCGGTCTGCGGGGAATACAGGGGAACCT
>JAHFOZ010000443.1 GCA_023261405.1 Planctomycetota bacterium | reverse complement strand
CGAGGGCGATCTCGAGCTCGATTCGTCGGGCGGCGCGACCGTGATCCGGATGAACGGCCGAAGCGAGGTGCGGACCGAGGCGTTCCACCTCTCGGCGCGGCGCATGACCGCCCGGATGTCGCCGGAGAAAAAGGAACTCGGGGCCCTGAGCGCCGCGGGCGACGTGCGGGCCGTCCGCCTCGCCGACGCCGTGACGATGTACGGCGAGCGGCTGGAGTACGAGCCGGAGACTCAGGCCTTCCTGCTGATCGGCAACCCGCTCGCCGTCGCGGAGGCAGGCCGGCAGCAGGCCACGCAGGAGAGGATCCGGGTCTACGAGAAGGAGGACCCGGCCACGAGGAAGAAGGTGCGTTTCACCGAACTGCGCGGCGGAAAGCACGGCGTGCACCTCGTGATCGAAGAAAAGCCGAAATGAGGGCTGCCGTCCTCGCGGGCGCGCCCGACCGCGTGGCCGCCGCTCGCCGCCTGATCGAGGGCACGGGCGTCAAGCTCCCGGTTCTCGAGATCCCGCCCGAAGCCGCCGCGGGAAAGATCCGGGAGGCGCGCTCGGGACTCCTCCTCTCCCCCGGCCTGATCGAGCCCCTGCGCCGCGACCTGGGGCTGAACGCCCGGCTGCTCCTCTGCCGCACGGAGGAGACGAATCTCGTGGTGGTGACCGGCATGGGGGCGGCGCACGCGGCGTACTCGTTCGCCGCCATGAACGCCCGCCTGAAGATCACGGTGGCGCGCGACGCGGAGGACCCCGGCTTCGCCCCCGCGGCCCTCGAGGCGGCGCGCGACTACCCGCAGCTCGTGATCGAGGAGCGGGATGCCGCCTCGCTTCCCCGCGAGATCGCCGAGGACCCCGGCGCATTCGACCTCCTGCTCTGCGGGGCGAAGGCACTCGGCGGGATCCTGGCCGCGGTCCCCGGATCGGGAGAGGCGGTCGTGCTCGAGACGGGGGAACGCTGTTCGGTCATCGAGGCCCCCGGCACGCCGGCGGGCCTGGTCCGCGCGACGGCCCTGCTTCTCGAGCACCTCAACGAGCCGCGCGCCTGCGAGCGGGTCCTCCGGACCCTGCGCCCGTCTTGTTAACGAATTTTCGGCGCTGAAACGTTAACTACTTGTTGCGGCGGAGCAAGTTGAGCAGGCGGACGACCTGCTTGTGGACTTCGGGCGTGTTCTTCACGATGAGCAGGCCGTTCTGGAGGGAGCAGACGCACTTCTGGTTCTCGTCCCAGCTCTTGCCGCCTGTGTGGGTCTTCACCAGCTCCTCGATGGGGACCTCGCCGCGTTCCATCGCCCCCCCCTCCTGCACGAGGACGCCGGGGCCGTCGGCCGCGATCTGGAGGTCCACCCCGGGGAAGTCCTGGATCGGATGCAGGATGTCCCGGCAGTCGTAGATCTGGGACCTGATGGTCTTGTCCAGGATGTCCGCCTTGTCCATGATCATCAGGACGCCCTCGCGGTAGAGGGTGCCGCAGCCGTGCGGGCTGAGCATGAGCGTCGTCACGCTGCCCAGCGTGATGTCGCTCACCTTGAGGGAGATCGTAAGGTTCTTCTCGCGGACCTTGCTGTCGAGGAAGATGTTCAACCCCGAGATCTCCCGGATGTAGTCGATGACGCTGTCGATCGGGGCGTCCTTGAAGTCGAGCGTGATGCGCAGGTTCTTGAGCTTGGCGTCGATCTCCTCCTTCGCCTTGTCCTGGGCGCTGGCTGCGGGGGCGAACGCCGCCGCGACGACCGCGAACGCGAGGATGGTCCTCATGGCGCCTCCTTCTTCAGGACGGCCTTCCGCCAGGCGTCCTTGTCCTTGGGGAAATCCTTTCCCGTCGCGTCGCGCAAGACCTTGAGCGCCTTGTCCCCCAACTCCGGGGAGTCCAGCAGGTCCACGAGGGCGGCCAACGGGAATTCTATGTCGAGTTCGTCGGCGATGTCCAGCGCCAGCTTCTGGATGCGCGGGTTCTCGTGCTTGAGGAGCGTGACCACCGAGCCGGCGACGCGGCCCTGGGCCTCGCGGCTGAGCCACTGGAGCTTGCGCAGGACGTCGACAGCCCAGCGCTCCTGGCCCTGGAGTTCCAGGGCGGAGACGGCCACGGGGAGCATCTCGATGTCGGTGGAATCGCCGCCGGTATCGGCGAGGAGCGCGCCGCCGTTGCCCTCGGGGCGCGGGGTCCAGCCGGCCAGGACGCGGTCGGCCGTGGCGCGGTCGGCCAGCTTGAAGAGCAGGGACGCGGCGGCGAACTGGACGCGCGCGTCGGATCCCCTCATGGCGGCCTCGAGCACCGGGTAGGCGGCGGGGCCGGCGTCGCGGAGGCGCGCCTCGGCCGCGGAATTTGGCCGGGCGGCGTAGGAGGCCAGCTCGGCGCGGACGTCGACGCGGTCGGCGGGCGGCCGGACGAGGAGCGCGACGGCGCCCACCAGGAGGGCCGCCGCGAGCCCGATCCACACCCGGCCCCCGGACCTGGAACCCGCGTGCACGCGCTGCACGAAACGCTCGGCGTCGGGGATCGAGCGGGCCGGGACGGAGCGCAGGATCTTCTCGAGGTTCCGGACTGCTGCCAGCTCGGCCGAGCACGCGGCGCAGGAGGCCAGGTGCGTCTCGACCACGGCGCGATCGGGCTCCCCAAGCTCGCCGTCCAGGTACTCTTCCAGGCGGACGTCGCCGCAGGTCATAGGTACTCCTTCATCTCCAGCCGGAGGCGCTTGCGCGCGAGCGACAGGTTCATCTTCACGTCGTCGTAGGTGCAGCCCAGGATGCGGGCGATCTCATGGTAGTCCAGCCCCTGGTAGAGATGGAGCACGAGGACCTCGCGCTGCCGGGCGGGGAGGAGCTCCACCTTCTCCTGGACCACGTCGGAAAGCTCGGAGGCGTGCATCGAGGATTCCTCCGCGGTGGGGGCCTCCTGCCGGCGCCGGGTCTCCTCCCGGACGACCTCGAGGCGCGCCTCGGAGCGGCGGGTGCGCCGGATCTGGTCGCGGTGCAGGTTGATGAAGATGCGGTAGAGCCAGGACTTGAAGGTGGACTCCCCGCGGAACCCGCGGAGCGCCCGGTAGGCGCTCACGAAGCCCTGCTGGGAGAGTTCCTCGGCCTCCTGGGCGTCGTGGGTCAGGTGCAGGCAGAACGTGAAGGCGTCGGTCATGTACTTGCGGACGAGGGCCTCGAACGCCGATTCCTCGCCGCCCTTGAACTTCAACACCAGCTCCGCGTCGACCATCGCGTCGCCCTCGCTCATCTGTCCCTCCATTCGACGGCGTGGCCGGCGGGAGGTAAAAGGAATTGCGAGCATTTCCTGGGGCGTCCGGATCCCGTCATGGGAATTGCACCATGGACGATCGGATCTCCCGGCTGCATCGACAGGTTCGGCTCCTTCCCCCCCTGGGGGGCAAGGGGGAGACGGCTCAATGGTACAATCCAAAATGGCGCAATGGACCAATTCCCCCTCATCCGGGCGGGGCTTGTGATGCCCCGGCCTGTGACGTAATATATCGGGAAGACATGGGCGATTTCTCATTCGGCGAGATGGTGGTGGTCGCGATCATCGCGATCCTCATCTACGGCAAGGACCTTCCGTCGGCCGCGCGGAAGCTGTCGTCGCTCTACACCAAGTTCCGCCGACAGATCGCCGACATCAAGGACGACATCCAGCGCCAGATCCCGCCCGAGGATTTCAAGCTGGACTCGCCCTCGGGGGGCTCGTCGTACGGATCGGAGAAGCCCTCCACGCCCACGGGGATCTCGGCCTCCCACTGCGGTTCCTACATTCTCCTCACCTGGAACTCCTCGGTGGGGGCCTCGAGCTACACGGTGCGGCGTGCGCGGGGCGCCGACGAGTCCCTCTCGATCCTCTGCTCGGGGCTGCCGGAGCTGTCCTACTCCGACTACGACGTGACCCCGGGCACCACGTATCGCTACGTCGTGTACGCCTCCAACAGCACGGGCGACAGCGTCGACTCGGAGGAGGCCTCGACGGAGTACCCCGACGAAGCCGCTCCCGCGGCGCCGGTCGAAGGCACCTCGACGTCCCCGGCGTCGACCCCTGCGGAGCCGGCCGCCGGGGCCCCGGCCCCGCCTGCGGACCAGCCCGCCGCGGCACCTCCCCCACCCGCCATGCCCGCCGAGACCCCGCCGGCGAACGGCAACGGCCACGCGGCCGAGTCCGCCGCGCAGGCCGCCCCCCCGCCCGCAGGCGCGCCCTGACATGGGTTCCGGACTTACCCCCGAGTACGTGGCCGCCCTCCGGCGGCTCACGGGCCAGCAGAAGCTGGAGACCGCCTTCGCGCTCTACTGGTCCGCACGCGACTTGAAAGCGGCGGCCCTCCGGGAACAACATCCCGATTGGACGGAAGATCAGGTGCAGCAGAGGGTGAAAGAGATCTTCCTCCATGACTGCCACTAAGTAGAAGTCTCTAAGTTTATACGAATGCGCATCATTGATTCGTCCTGGGTCGTGGTAGACTTCCCTTCGGAGAG
>JAHFOZ010000039.1 GCA_023261405.1 Planctomycetota bacterium | reverse complement strand
AGCTGCTCGAGGACCGCATCCTCCTCGGCGTTCTTCGGGTAGAACGCGCGGTAGAGGATCCACTTCCCGTCGGGCGAGAAGAAGGCGCCGCCGGCGTAGCCCTTGCGCGGATGGTTCACCTTGCGGAGGCCGCTGCCGTCGACGTTCATCGTGTAGAGGCCCATGCCGCCGTCGCGGGCGGAGGTGAAGACGAGGGTCTTCCCGTCGGGCGAGACCGTGGTTTCGGCGTCGTAGCCGTCGTTGTCGGTGAGCCGCTTGAGCGTGCCGTCCTTCTCCCGGAGGAAGAGCTCGAACTCGCGGAAGAAGGGCCAGAGGTAGCCCTTGGAGCGGTCGGGGCGGGGCGGCGGGGCGTCGCCCGAGAGGTGCGTGGACGAATAGACCATCCGTCCGTCGGGCAGGTAGTAGCCTCAGGTGGACTTGCCCTTGCCGGGGGAGATGCGGGTGAGGGTTCCCGAGGCGACCTCGAGTTCGTAGATCTGGTCCGCGGGGTCGCCGGCGCGCTCGCCCATGAGGACGATTTTCTTCCCGTCCGCCGACCAGTACGCCTCCGCGTGGGTGCCGGCGGAGGTGAGGGCGCGGATGTCGCGCAGCTCGGGCGGAGCGGCCTGCGGGGGCGCGGCGCAGCCCGCGAGGAGGAGGAGCGCGAGGCGTTTCATGGGGCCATCCTATGCGAGGGCGGGGGGGCTTTACAAGGAGGCGGGGATCGCACTAGAATGAATCGGTGGCCCCCAAGAAACGCCGGCGCAACGGAAAGCACTTCGTTCTCGGGAAGGACTTCCGCAGCGACGGCAAGGAGCGCGTCACGAAGGGCAAGAGCTACCTCGTGCACGGCGGCACCGCCATCACGCACGAGGAGACCGTGGACATCGTGAACGAGTTCTCCAAGCGGCTGGAGAAGGAGGGATGTCCGGACGCCTCCACGGCGTCGGAGATCCTGAAGGAGGTCCTCTACGAGCGCCGGCAGCGCAATTAGGACCGCGGAGTACACGGAGTTCGCAGAAACGGTCTGAGATCACCCAACCCGGGCTCTGTGATATCGGCGACCTCTGCGGTGAGGTTACGTCCTCCGCTCCAGCGCGATCCTGAGCCAGGGCGTGATCCGGCCGCGGGGGCGCTTCTCGCACTTGCAGCGGTCGATCTCCTTCGGGTCGGGCCGTAGCTCGTCCGCCGTCGCCGTGAAGATCGCGCACATCTCATTCTCGCCGTCCCCCTTCCAGCGCGCGGTGTAGGCGAATTTGTCCGTGCGCCGGAGCCGGGGCCGGATGCCGGTCTCCTCGAAGACGCGGCGCCGCGCGGCGGAGGCGTAGGTCTCGCCCTCTTCCACGTGGCCGGCGACCGTGCCGTCCCAGATGCCGGGCCAGAGCCACTTGTCGGGGCTGCGGCGGGCGAGGAGGAGCTCGCCCTTCCGGTTGTAGATCATCACCAGGAAGGCGCGATGGCGCCGGCCGCGGCCGGTGTGGCAGGCGCGCTTGGTGTCGCGGCCGATCACGCGGTCGCGCTCGTCGACCAGGAGGAGCAGACGACTCACGGGGCCCATTAGAGCGGGCGCTTGAAGGGAGTGTCAAGCGACCGTCCGGGGACGGAACTATATTTTTCCAGAGCGGCTTGTTTGTTATAATTTACATGTTATAATTCGACCGTTACGAAGTGGCTCCGAGAGAGAGGGGTCGAGCATGGGTGTCGTCGCCATCATCCTCGCGCTCGGCGTCGTTCAGGACGCGGCCGATTCCGCCCCCGCGCCCACGCCCGCCGCGCCCGCCGTGCAGATCCCGTCCGAGCCGGCTCCCGTGACGGTCGTGGCCGAACCGGCTCCCGTCCGCACGTTCGGGGGGTCGCGCCCCCTGTCCGTCAATCGTCCCGAGGCCGGCCCCAGCCTCGGGGGGTTCGTCTTCTGGAGCCTAGCGGTCATCGCCCTCCTCGGGGGGGCCTTCCTGCTGCTCAAGCGATTCGCGGGGAACTCCCGCATCCTGGGAGGCAGCCCCGTCCTCCACGTGCTGGCGCGGAAGCCGCTGGGCCGGCACCAGGAAATCCTCCTCGTCGAGGTGGGGCCCCGGGTGCTCGTGCTGGGCTCCGGACGGGAGGGGCTCTCGACCCTGGCCGAGTTCTCCCAGCCCGACGAAGTGGCCCGCCTGCGCGCCCGCCTCCCGAAGGGCCGCGAGGAGTCCGCGCCCGCCCTCTTCCGCGAGTCCCTGAAGGAGGGCCTCCGGGAGGCCGAGGCGCCCGCCCCGCCCGCCCCCCCCGAGGAGGTCTACGCCTCCCTGGCGGGCGAGCTGGCCGAGATCCGCAAGACCGTCCACACCTGGAAGACCTGATTCGTAAGACCTGATAAAGTAAACCGTTTACTTTATCATATATGGATGATCCCGGGGGAAGAGAGTGAAGACGAGGGGTTGGGTCCTGGCGGCCGCGGCTGCCCTGGCGATGGCCGGGGGGGCGTTCGCCCAAGAGAAGACGCAGCCCAAGGGGCCCGGGGGCTTCGACCCCGTGCGGCTCGTGGAGGACGCCAGGAAGCCGGAGAACGTCTCCACCACGCTCGAGATCGTCCTCCTCTTCACCGTCCTTTCGCTCGCCCCGGCCATCCTCGTCATGACGACCTCCTTCACCCGCATCGTCATCGTCCTCTCGTTCGTCCGGAAGGCCGTGGGCACCCAGGAATCGCCCCCCAACCAGGTCCTCACCGGCCTGGCGCTCCTCCTCACGTTCATGGTCATGGCCCCCACCTTCGGCGCCGTCAAGCGCGAGGCCCTCGACCCCTACACCTCGAAGGAGAAGTCGAAGCAGATCAGCGGCGCCCAGGCCCTCGAGCGCGCCGAGGCCCACCTCCGGGTCTTCATGTTCAAGCAGGTCCGCGATCGCGACGTGCTCCTGTTCATGGACATCACCCGGCAGGCCCGGAAGGAGGGGCAGGTCCGCGAGGCCGACGTGCCCACCGAGGTCCTCGTCCCCGCCTTCGTCCTCTCGGAGCTCCGCCGCGCCTTCATCATGGGGTTCGCCCTCTTCCTCCCCTTCGTCATCATCGACATGATCGTCTCCGCCACCCTGGTCACCATGGGCATGCTCGTGCTGCCCCCGATGTTCATCTCGCTCCCCTTCAAGATCCTGCTCTTCATCCTCGTGGACGGGTGGCACCTCGTGGTCGGATCCCTGGTGCAGAGCTTCTATGCATAGCGACGAACTCCAGCTCGCCGTGGACCTGGGACGCGACGCCCTGGTGGTGGCGCTCAAGCTCTCGCTCCCGATCCTCATCGCCGGCCTCGTCGTGGGCGTGGTGATCTCCGTCCTCCAGGCCGCCACCCAGGTGCAGGAGCAGACCCTCAGCTTCGTGCCCAAGATGATCGCGATCGTCGCGGTCCTCTTCCTGATGATGCCCTGGCTCCTCACGGTCCTCGTGGAGTACACGCACGAAGTCGTGACGGACATGGGGACCTGGTTCCGCTAGACGGGATGGACGATGGGACGATTCCTGGAGCTCTCGGGCGGGGACCTGCCGGTCTTCCTCCTGGTGCTCTTCCGCGTCTCGGGCGTGCTGCTGACGGCCCCCGTGCTGGGGAACCAGGCGCTACCGCTCGGGCTCAAGGCCTTCCTGGCGGTCGCGCTCTCGGCGATCTTCCTGCCGCTCCTGGGGAAGACGCCCGCCCCGCCGGAGCCCTCGGGGCCGGCCTACCTCGCCGCCGTGGCCCTGGAACTCGGCGTCGGCCTGCTCATCGGCTTCGCGGCCTCGCTCCTCTTCGCGGGCGTCCAGTTCGCCGGGCACCTCCTGGACCAGGAGCTCGGGCTCCTCGCCGCGAGCCTCTTCGATCCGGTCACGGACCAGCCCGTCTCGATCGTGGGCCAGTTCAAGATCCTGCTCGCGATGGTCGTCTGGCTCCTCGTGGACGGGCACCACTTCCTGGTCTCGGCGATCCTGGAGAGCTTCACGTCGGTGCCGCTCCTGGGCTTCCGCTGGTCGGACGGCGTGGCGCTCACGATCTCGGACACGCTCCTCACGGACATGCTCCGCATGGGCTTCACGATCGCCGCGCCCGCGCTCTTCACGCTCTTCCTCATCACGATCGCGATGGCCTTCATGGCGCGGACGGTGCCCGAGATGAACATCTTCTCGCTCGGCTTCCCGCTGCGCATGGTCGTAGGCTTCGCGGTGGTGGCCCTCGGGGTCTCGCTCTTCGTCGAGGGCTTCCGGGGCGCGCACGAGGGGCACATGGCCGCGGTGCGCGAGTTCATGCGCCTCATGGGCGGCGGTTCGTAGGAAAGGATCGGTAGACGGTGGCCCAGGATAATTTCGAGGAACGGACGGAAGCCGCGACGCCGCGCAGGCGGCAGGAGGCGCGCGAGCAGGGCCGCGTGGCCCGGAGCGCGGACCTCTCGTCCGCGGTAATCCTGCTGGCGGCCGTCCTGGCGCTGTATTTCCTGGGCCGTTCCTACGTCGCCGGCATGAGCGCCGGGACCTCCGGCGTCCTCGCGCACCTCGCAGAGATCGACGGCGACGCCGACAGCCTGGCGGGCCATTTCGGGTCGATGGCCGGGGCGGTGGTCCTCGGCTTCCTTCCGTTCCTGGCCGTGGTGGTCGTCGCGGCGCTCGGCGTGAACCTCCTGCAGGTGGGCTTCCTCTTCGCCCCGGAGACGATGGCCCCGAAGCTCGACCGCATCGACCCCGTGGCCGGATTCCAGAGGATCTTCTCGTCCCGCTCGGCGGTCCGGCTCCTCGGCGGCCTGCTCAAGGTGGCCGCGCTGGGGGTCGTGGTGCTGGGGACGGTCTGGTCGGAGCGGGACTCGCTCCTCGGGCTCGCGGCCCGCCCCTTCGAGGAGATCGCGGGCGTCGGCGCGACCTCGATGTTCACGGTGGCGATCCGCGCCACCGTCGTCCTCCTCGTGCTCGCGATCCTGGAGTACGGCTACCAGAGGTGGCAGTTCGAGCGCGACCTCCGGATGACCCGGCAGGAGCTGCGCGAGGAGCTGCGCCGCTACGAGGGCGATCCCCGGATCCGCGAGCGCCGCCGCGTCCTCCAGCGCCGGCTGGCGATGCAGCGCATGATGCAGGAGGTCCCGCGGGCCACGGTGGTGGTCACCAACCCGACCCACGTCTCGGTGGCGCTGCGCTACGAGGCGGGAAACTCGGACGCGCCCGTGGTCACGGCCAAGGGCGCCGAGGACCTGGCCCTCCGGATCCGCGAGACGGCCCTGGAGCACGGGGTGCCGATCGTGGAGCGACCGGAGCTCGCGCGGGCGCTCTACGCGACGGTCGAGGTGGGCCGCGCGATCCCGATGGATCTCTACCAGGCGGTGGCCGAGGTGCTGGCGTACGTGTACCGGTTGAGGGGGATCGCCGCCGTCGCGTGACGGGGCGCTGAAGGACGATCATGGCGATGCCGCGTTGGGCCGAGTGGATCTCGAAGAACCAGGACGTCTTCTTCGTCGTGGCGATCCTGGGGATCATGGGCACGATCTTCGTGCCGATGCCCCCGCGCGTCATGGACCTCCTGCTCATCATCTCGATCACCGTCTCGGTGATGATCCTCCTCACGGTGATCTACGTGAAGGAGCCGGTGAAGTTCTCGGTCTTCCCCTCGGTGCTCCTCCTGACGACGGCGTTCCGGCTGGCGCTTAACGTGGCGACGACGCGGCTCATCCTGGGGAACGCGGGCCGGGAGGGGACGAAGGCGGCGGGCCACGTGGTCGAGGCCTTCGGGAACTTCGTGGCGGGGGCCGAGCCGGTCGTCGGTTTCGTGATCTTCGCGATCCTCATCGTGGTGAACTTCGTGGTGATCACGAAGGGCTCCACGCGCATCTCCGAGGTGGCCGCGCGCTTCACCCTGGACGCCATGCCCGGGAAGCAGATGGCGATCGACGCGGACCTGAACGCCGGGATCATCAAGGAGGCGGAGGCCCGGGACCGCCGCCGGCAGGTCGGGCGGGAGGCGGACTTCTACGGGGCCATGGACGGCGCCTCGAAGTTCGTCCGCGGCGACGCGATCGCGGGGATCATCATCACCCTGGTCAACATCGTGGCGGGCTTCGTCATCGGCTGGCTGAAGTTCGACATGCCCGCGAGCAAGGCGCTCCACACGTTCACGATCCTCACCATCGGCGACGGGCTGGTCTCGCAGATCCCGGCGCTGATCGTCTCGCTGGGCGCGGGCCTCATCGTGACCCGCGCGACGGCGGACTCCGATCTGGGCCGCGAGCTCGTCGGGCAGCTCTTCGGCGACCGGAAGGTCGTGGTCATGGCGGTGACGTTCCTGGGGATCCTGCTGGCGACGGGGCTCTTCATGGGAAGCGGCCTCCCGACGATGCCGATCCTCCTGGTGGCAGGCGGCCTCGGGGTCGTGATCCGCTTCCTCCGGATGTCCGGCCGCGAGAAGTCCAGGACGGAGGCGCTCTCTCGGGAGAAGGAGGCGCAGGCCGCGGCGCGCAAGCCCGAGAAGGTGGAGGGCCTCCTGGTCGTGGATCCGATGGAGCTCGAGATCGGCCTGGGCCTGGTGCGGATGGTGGACCCGGCGCAGGGCGGCGGGTTCCTGGAGCGGATCACCCGGCTCCGCCGGCAGATGGCGGTGGACCTGGGGCTCGTGGTCCCGCCCGTGCGCATCCGGGACAACATGCAGCTCGCGGCCGACGCCTACCAGGTCAAGGTGCGGGGCGTGACGGTGGCCTCGGGCACGGTCCTGCCGGACCAGTGGCTGGCGATGGACTCCGGGGGCGCGACGGGCGAGCTGGAGGGCCTGAAGACGAAGGAGCCGGCGTTCGGGCTCCCGGCGATCTGGGTGGCTGCGGCGCAGAAGCCGCGCGCGGAGTCGCAGGGCTGGACGGTGGTGGATGCCGCCACCGTGCTCTCCACCCACCTCACGGAGGTGATCCGCCAGCACGCGCACGAACTCCTCACGCGCGACGAGGTCAACAGCCTGATCAAGAACCTCCGGGAGTCGAGCCCGTCGGTGGTCGAGGAGGTCGTCCCCGGCGTGCTCAAGACGGGCGAGGTCCAGAAGGTGCTCCAGAACCTGCTCAAGGAGGGGGTCTCGATCCGCGACCTGGGCACGATCCTCGAGACGCTGGGCGATTTCGCCCCGCGCTCGAAGGACCCCGAGGTGCTCACGGAGTACGTCCGGAACGCGCTGGCGCGGTCGATCTGCGGCCAGCATGTGGAGAAGGACGGGAGGATGTACGTGATTACGCTCGACCCGAAGCTGGAGGACGTGATCAAGGCGGCGGTGGAGCGGACGGACACGGGGACCTTCCTGGCGCTCTCCCCCGCGATGGTGAACCGGATCGGCGAGCGCATCGGCCACGAGGTGAAGAAGCTGGTGGCCGCTGGCCACGCGCCGGTGATCCTCTGCTCGCCGCAGGTGCGCGCCCAGGTGAGGAAGGTGGCGGAGACGATCCAGCCCGGCCTCGCCGTGCTGTCCTACAACGAGATTCTGCGCGAGGTCCGGGTCGAGGCCCTGGGCCTGGTGGCCGTCGAGTGATATGATAAAGTAAACGGTTTACTTTATCATTAGGAGAACGGGGATGCAGATCCGGAGATACGCGGGGCGCGAGGAGGGGGCCCTCCTCAGGCGCATCAAGGCCGACCTCGGCCCGGACGCCGTCATCCTGCACACCGCGTGGGTGAAGCGGGGCGGGATGCTCGGCCTCTTCAGGCACAAGGAGATCGAGATCGTCGCCGGCGGGGGCTTCCGCATCGTGAAGGACTTCGCCCCCGCGCCCGCCGCCTCCCCCGTGGCCCGCGTCTACGGCGTGCCCGCGCCCTCCGGTCCGCCCGAGGCGCTCCGCCGCGAGATCGCGGAGATCAAGCGCCTCGTCTCGGAGACCCAGGAGATCGTGCGCGCCCGCGGCGGCTTCGAGGGACCGCGAGAGCTCGTGGAGGAGGGCGCCGCGCTCGCCGCCAGCCGAGTCTCGGAGGCCCTGGCCCGGAAGCTCGTGAAAAGCCTCCGCGAGAAGCTCCCCGAGAGCGAGCTCCGCGACCGCACGCGCGTGCATGCGGCGGTCCGCGACCTCGTGCGGGAGATGATCCGCTGCGCGGACGGCATCACGCTCAAGCCCGGGAAGTGCGTCCGCGTGGCGCTCGTGGGCCCCACCGGGGTGGGCAAGACCACCACCATCGCCAAGCTCATCTCCGTCTATGCCCACCGCGGGCTCGAGGTGGCCGTGGTGACCAACGACACCTACCGCATCGCCGCCGCCGACCAGATCAAGCGCGTGGCGCAGCTCGTGGGCGTCCCCATCCGCGTCTGCCCCCGCCCCCAGGACATCCAGCAGGCCCTCCTCGAGTTCGCGGACCGCGACCTGGTCCTCATCGACACCGCCGGCCGGAGCCAGAAGAACGGCCGCCGCATCGAGGAGCTCCAGGAGGTCCTCGCCGCCGCGAAGCCCGACGAGACCCACCTCGTGGTATCCATGACCACCGACGCGCAGACGATCGTGGACGTCGCCGAGCGCTTCGCCCCCTGCAAGTTCGACCGGCTCGTCGTGACCAAGCTTGACGAGGCCCTCAAGGTCGGAGTGGTGCTCGACGTGCTCTCCCGCGTCCAGGCGGAGCTCTCCTTCATCACGACGGGGCAGGAGATCCCGCGCGACATCGAGGTGGCGGACCCCGGCCGGCTGGCCTCGCTCATCCTCGGGGAGGAGTCGCTGTGAACACCCTGGACCGCCGCAACTTCGCGAACATCGTCCCGGACGCGCCGGCCCCCGCGCCCGGCCGCGACCAGGCCGAGGCGCTCCGCTTCATGGGACGCGTCCGCCCGCGGCACGCCCGCGTGGTCGCGGTGACGAGCGGCAAGGGCGGCGTCGGGAAGACCAACCTCTCCGTGAACCTCTCGATCGCGCTGGCCGCCCGCGGGAAACGCACGGTCCTCGTGGACCTGGACCTGGGCCTCGCCAACGCGGACATCCTGCTCGACGCCACGCCCCGCTGGAACCTCTCGCAGGCCCTCGTGGGTCGCAAGACGATCGGCGAGATCACGCTCCCGGCGATGGGGGGCATCCGGCTCGTGCCGGGGGCCAGCGGGGTCGAGCGGCTCGCGAACCTGTCCGACGTGGAGCGGGCGTCGCTGCTCTCGAGCTTCGAGTCCCTGCACCAGGACGCGGACGTGATCGTCTTCGACACCGGCGCGGGCATCTCGCGGAACACGACGGCGTTCCTCGCCGCGGCGGACGACATCGTCGTCGTGACGATGCCGGAGCCCACGGCGGTGGTGGACGCCTATGCGGTGATCAAGATGCTGAGCCGCGAGGCGGACCACGGCGACATCCGCCTGGTGCTCAACCAGTGCACGGGCCGCGAGGAGGCCGAGCGCTACGCCAACGGCATCGCCGTCACGGCCAACAAGCTGCTCGACGCCTACGTGGAGAAGCTCGGCTACATCGTGACGGACCCGCACGTGCCGCAGGCGGTGCGCGCGCGGCGGCCCTTCCTGCTGGCCTATCCGGGCTGCGCCGCCTCGGCGTGCGTCCGCTCGATCGCCGAGCGCCTCACCGCCGCGGCGGTGCGCGCCCCCGCGCAGGAGCGCCCGTCGTTCATGAGGCGTCTGTTCACGGCGTTCACGGGAAAGTGAAGTTGATATGGACCGTATCATCGGGGCCGTCCTGGGGCTCGCGGCGGGTCTCGCCGTGGTGCTCCTGGGACTCTGGAAGGAGGTGCCGCTCAAGGATTCGATGTGGCGCGCATTGCTCGCCGTATTTCTGGGATACCTCGTGGGATGGGTCTTCGGAAAGGCGGGGCTGTCGATCGTGAAGGAAGCGGCGGGCCCGGTCCCGCCTCCGCCCGGCGGGCCTGCGGAGGCGAAGGGGCCGGGGACGCCGCCGGCGGCTCCGCCCGCGAAGCCCGACTAGATAGATAGATCAGGAGAGGGGGAAGAAAGACCATGGCCAGTGTAACCAAGCGTTCCAAGGAAGAAATGGCGCGTCTCTGGGTGCAGTTCTGCGAGTCGCGCGATCCGGCGCTCAAGAACATCCTCAGCGAGGAGTACCACCCCATCGTGCGGTACGTCGCGGAGAAGATGATCGAGCGCCTGCCGCACAACGTCCAGGTCGAGGACCTGGTGAGCGCGGGGGTCTTCGGGCTCTTCGACGCCGTGGAGCGGTACGACCTCGCGCGCGGCGTGAAGTTCGAGACCTACTGCGTGGGCCGCATCCGCGGCGCGATGCTCGACGAGCTCCGCCACATGGACTGGGTGCCGCGCCTCACGCGCGCCCGGGCCAACAAGCTCGAGGATGCGTACTCCAGGCTCCAGAAGGAGCACGGTCGGCCGCCCACCGACGTTGAGCTCGCCGCGGAGCTCCGCATCTCGGTGGACTCCCTGGACGAGCTGTACCGGGAGGTGTCGGGCGCGTCCCTGGTGTCGATGCAGCGCCGGAAGCTGGCGAAGGACGAGAACCAGCTCGGCGTGGACATCATGGAGGACAACCGGATCGAGGGGCCGCTCCCGGCGAGCACCCGCAAGGACCTCGTGGAGTTCTGCAAGAAGAAGCTCTCCGTCAAGGAGCGCTACATCCTCATGATGTACTATTTCGAGGACCTGACCCTGAAGGAGATCGGGACGGTCCTGGGCCTGTCGGAGTCGCGCGTGTGCCAGCTCCATGCGAAGCTCATCACGCGCCTCCGCGCGTACCTCAAGCACCGGATGACCGAGATCGCCTAGACATCGGGAGATGCTGAAGTGCCGGAGGAGAGCCTCCCCGTGGGACGGCGCGCGCCGCCGCCCGGGGTCCCCGTCCGCCCCGAGGCGCAGGCGCCCCAGGAGCGGGCCATGAACGCCGTCCCGCCCGGCCCGGTGCCGGTCGAGACGGGCGAGGAAGTCTCCGGGCAGGTCCGGTCCACCCAGGAGACCCGGGAGGCGGCCGTCCAGGGCGACAGCCGCGGCGCCCGCTCCCACCTCGTCCGGAAGGAGGGGCCGCCGAAACGCGGGAAACCCCCCGAGGATGAGAAGCCGCCCGACCCTCACGGACGGGGCGGCTCCCTGGACCTCCAGATCTGACGGTCCCGCGTCGATTCCGTGAAAAACCAGCGCCCCGCCGCGTGCATTATAGGTGGAGGCGAGACGTGGTCGATGCGGTGCGGACGGACCTGTGGATGGGACACTGGCGGGCGATGCTCGACAGTCGCTGCCCGGACTGGCGCGCGTCCTACGACGCCCCGGGCTTCGATCTCGCCGTGGGCGACGTGTTCGGCGGGGAACCTCCCCTCGAGCTGGGTCCGGGGGAGGCCGATCTGCTCGCCGAATTCACCCTGCGCGAGGACGAGGAGAGGGCCGCGCTCTGCCGGACCGAAGGCCCCTTCCGTCGCGCCGCGATCGAGTTCGAATACATCTTCCGCCTCTCCCACGGGTCGAGCCTCGACTCCGACGAGCTCCGGAGGCTGAGGGCGGCGGCGCTCGGGAATCTCGTGGAGTCGGCCCTCGCACCGGTGGCCCGCCGCTTGGCCCGGATGGATCACGCCCGGGAGATGCGCGAGAAGCGCCACGCACGGCGCCACCCCCGGCTTCCCGAGCCGGGACTGCTGCGGGACCGCGCGGGTGCCGGCCCCGAGGCGGCGGCGCTGGCGGGGGAGGCCGCGGAGCGGACCTTCCGCCGGGCCTCGCTCGAGATCGCCCCGCGCGCGCTCGGGGCGGTGGGGAGGTTCCTGGCCCACCCGGGCGAAGGACCGGCCTGCCGGGCGGCGACGGCCGCGGGGATCTCCCCGGCCACGATGACCCGCGCGCTCCGGCGGCTCCAGGAGATCGCCGCCGCCGAGCTGGAAGGCTGTCGCGAGGCGGTCGAGGGGCCGTTCCTCGAGGCGCTCCTCGAGCGGCTCCGGGTCGGCCGCGCTTAGAGGTCCCCGCCATCCGAATCTCTTCGTGACGGTCGTTCTTCCCGTCTGCCTTCAGAAAGGAGCTGGACATGGTGCAGTGCCTGGGCGCCTTCAGCCCCGTGACCATCGGGGTTATCTCCCTGGTCGTACTCCTCCTCTTCGGGGCCCAGAAGATCCCCGAGCTCATGAGGTCGCTCGGCTCCGGCCTCAGCCAGTTCAAGAAGGGCATGCGCGAGGTGGAGTCGGAGAAGGAATGACCGAGGGCGGCCCGCGCATGTCGTCCGCTTCGCGCCCGTCTCGTTCGCCCTCTTCAGCGCAGGCTGCGTTTTCGGATTCAAGGTCCTGGTCCCGTACGCGCTCTACGGCCTGGCTTCGCAGATGAACGTGGACATCGTCTCGCCGCAGTACACTTTCTCCGAGTACCTCGGGTTCGTCATGATGCTGACGATCATCCTGGGCGGGGTGTTCCAGATGCCGCTCCTCATGGTCTTCCTCTCGCGGATCGGCCTGGTGCAGCCGCGAGCCTGGGGGAAGTGGCGCCGGGCGGCGGTGGTGGGAAACCTTGTCTTCGCCGCGGTGGTCACGCCCGCGGACGTGATGACGATGCTCCTCGTGACCGTGCCGATGCTGGCGCTCTACGAGGCGGGCGCGCTCGCGGCGAGGCTCATGGCCGCTCCTTGAAGCGGGACCCGCGGCGAGCCCGTAAGTTTCGGGGAGGACCGCCGACATGATCGCACTCCTTTTCGCCGCCCTGCTCCAGGCGCCCGCGCCGGCCCGGGAATCCGCCGCCAAGCCGCTCGTGATCGATCTCTGGCCCGGAAAGGTCCCCGGCGAGACGGCCGAGCCGGTCGAGGAGCCCAAGCCCGGCGAGAAGGGCATCAGGCGCATCACCAGCGTCTCGCGTCCCACGATCATCGTGAGCCGGCCGCCCCAGGAGAAGGACACGGGAGCGGCGGTCATCGTCTGTCCCGGCGGCGGGTACCGCATCCTCGCCGCCGAGCACGAGGGCACGGACGTCGCCGCGTGGCTCACGTCGATCGGGATGACCGCGGTCCTGCTCAAGTACCGGGTGCCGCAGAGGCCCGGCGACGGGGAGAACCGGTTGCCGCTCCAGGACGCGCAGCGCGCGCTCAGCGTCGTGCGCACCCGCTCGGCCGAGTGGGGCGTGGATCCCGCGCGCATCGGCCTCCTGGGCTTCTCGGCCGGGGGGCACCTCACGGCCAACGCCTCGACCAACTCCGACCGCCGCGCCTACGAGCCCGTGGATGACGCGGACAAGGCCTCCTGCCGGCCGGACTTCGCGGTGCTGATCTATCCGGGCGGCGTCCTCGACAGGCAGGACAAGGAACGCCTCTCGGCGCAGATCCGGATCACGAAGGACACCCCGCCCTCGTTCCTGGTGGTGTCGGGCGACGATCGAGGAGCGGCCCCCGGGACGCTGCGCCTCTACCAGGCGCTGCGCGACGCCGGCGTCTCGGCCGAGCTCCACGTCTACGCCACGGGCGGCCACGGCTACGGCATGCGGAAGAGCGAGCAGCCCTGGGCCGCGTGGTCCCTCCGCTGCGAGGAATGGATGAAGAGCCGCGGGCTCCTGAAGCCGGCGTCCAGGTAGTCTGGATCGATCCGGGTCACGCGGGCTTGGGGCGCGCCTTGCGGTAGAGCTTCCAGACGATCCACGCGACCACTGAGATCGGCCCTAGCACGCAGATCGCGACGACGAGCATCGAGACTACCCATGCCAGCGCTTGCATGCTCACTCCGAACCCATCCGTGATGCGGTCCCACGGCCCGCTGCCGCCTGGCACGAGCACCCGGTTCGATACCGTCACCTGGAATCGCGCGGTCGCGAATTCTCCCTCAGGCACCTGCGAGTTCCGCGCCGCATCCGCCACCCGCCGCTTTCCGAGTTCGCTGATCCGCTCGACCGCGGCCGACGCGGCCTTGAGCGGGACGTCGATCTCGATCTTGCCCACGCTCAACCCGTTCGCTGCGTGAGAGACCCGGTCGATCACCGTCCGGCCTTTCAGTTCGGCCGCGAGCGCCTTCACCGCCTTCACGGAGGCCTCCACGTCGGCCACCTCCACGCCGAGGGTGAAGGTCTCCCGTGGCGCGATGTTCGTCACGTTCATGAGGGTGAGCTGGAATCGGAACTTGGAGTCCGACACGTTCTCGCTGTCCTGCGCACGGGTCGCGGTACGCGAGACGATGTCGCCCGCGCCGGCCATCGCGTCGGCGATCACCTTCTCGTGCTCGCGTCGCGCCTCAAAGTCGATCGACGCCGTCACATTCTGCCGGTCGTTCTCATTGAGCTGCGATGAGTGGATGCGCGCCCCGGCCTTACGGATCGTGTCGAGGATCGCCTGGTAGGCCACCGGGACTTCCTTCGCGGCGAGCGTGACGATGGCCGTCTCGCGCGGCGCCACGGCGCCCAGGGCGAGGATCTGCACGTTGAACCCATGCTTGGAGCGCGTGACGTTCTGCGTGTCGGGGTTTTCCGTCACCTGGAGGCGCATGACCTCGCCGGCGGCGCGGACGTCGAGGCGGACCGCGCCGGCCTCGGTCGATTTGACCTCGAAGACGATTGTGCCGCTCGTCTGATCGATCTTCAGGTGACTGAGGTTGGAGCTCACGACGCGCCCGGCAGCTTTCTCGACGCGGTCCAGGATCGCCTTGTAGGCCACCTCGGCGTCCAGGCAGGCGAGGTTGACGTGGGTGGTTTCGCGCGGCGCGACGTTGGCCAGGTTGTAGATCGAGAGCGTGTACTGCGTTTCGTTGCGCTTGACCTTGGCGATCTCCTGCGGCTTGCCGGTGCCCCCCTCGGTCTGCTGCACGCGGTCGACGTCGAGGCGCGCCACGTTCCCGAGTTGCTTGAAGACGTCGCGGATCGGGCCGGCGGCGTCGGGCGCGACTTCGAAGATGACGAGAGCGTTGTACTGTCCCGCGGCAAGCTGTTTAAGCTCGGACTTGGTGACGAGGCCCTTGGCATCGGCGATGGCCGCCAGCGCCTTCTTGTGGGCGCTTTCGACGTCCTCGACCTCCAGGCCCATCTGGACGCGCTCGGTCTCGATGAGTCCGAAGGGGGCGCGGAGTTCCTTCTCATTGAGTGTGATGTTGAGCGTGCTCAGGGAGATCATGTTGTTGTAGTAGTTGATCTCGCCCTTGAGCTGCTCGATCTGGGTGCGCCAGTTGCCGAGCTCCTTCTCGGCGGCGAGGAGGTCGGCGATCTTTCCGGTACCCTCCTTGATGATCTTGATGAGGCGCTCTTCCATGGCCAGGGCGGCGCGGAGGCGGCTCTCCATGTCGGTGTAGAGCTTGGTGACGTCCTGGCTGCCGATGCGCTGGCTCTTCTGATCGCCGAGCGCGCGGAGCTTGAGGATGAGCGTGTCGAGGTTGCCGGGCGGGCAGCGCAGCACGACGGTGCCGCGGACCTTTCCGTTGGGGAGCTTCTCGCTGTTGACGGTGGCGATGAAACCGCCCTCCTCGGCGGCGATCGCGTGGATGCGGGTGACGGTGGAGTCGAAGGACTCGATCTCGAACTCGATGTCGCCCGATCGGATGATCTTGCGCTGCTGGACGGCGGGTTGCTCCTGCGGCGGGGGAGGCGGCCGGACGCCGGGTTCGTTCCCGTCCTGGACCCTGCGGCCCTCAGCCCCCTCCTTGTCGACTTTGGACTCCGGCATGGGAGGCGTAGCGACCGGGGGCCCTTTTGCCGCCTCTCCCGGCTTGAAGCGTCCCGTCTCAGCCTTCAACGCAGGCGCGGCGTCCCGGAACGAGGAGTAGGCCTCCTTCTTCTTCCCGGCGACTTCGCTTCTGAGCCTCTCCGACTCCTGCATCGGCGCCGCGACGGATGCCGCCGAAGGGGGCGGGCTGAAGTCGTCCTTGCGAACGATTCCGGAGCCGAAGCCCCGAGTGGTGGAATGGCCAAGTCCAGCTGACCTCTTCTCTTTCTCTTCCTCACTCAGAGAAGCGATTCTTTCGCCCCTCTCGCCGTAGAACCTGTAAACATCCCTCGCAAGATCGTCTGCACCCATCTTGCGAAGCTCGCTCTCGAGGTTTTCCGGGGTAGGCAGGACCTTCGACCGGCCACCGAACTGGGCCTGGACGATGTGCGCCATCTTCCATATCTGGGACGCAGTCTGCTGGTCGGTTGCCGGGTCGCGGGGAATCATCGACGAGACGTCGTCGCCCGCCTGGGCATTCGCCAGCTCGTCGACACTCTTCTCGCCGGACACGACGCCACCCGCGGAAGCAGTACGATCAATACGCAAGTCCGACGGCGCATCACCATAGCCTGTTTGGGCAGGGTTCGCACGGGTCTGGGCCAAGTAGGAGGGGTCGGTACGCTCCCCCAGTTTGGACTGGGAGACCGTAAAGGCCAGCCCGACGAGCAAGAGAGCCGCGAAGCTCAAGGGCAGCACCGCCCAGAGGCGGTTGATCGTTCTCTTCGGCGGCGCCGCGCGCAAGGCGCGGATCATGCGGTCCTCGAGGCCCGGCTGCGGGCGGACGGTGGCGAAGAGATCACCCATCGAGCGGTCGAGAGCCCGGAGCGACTCGAGTTCGGCGCGGCAATCGGCGCAGCCCTCCGCGTGCGACTCGAGGCGCGCGCGCTCGTCGGCCGCAAGACTGCCCGCTGCGTGCGCGGCGAGCAGATCCTGGGCCCACTCGTGATCGGCGTGGCTCATGGCTTGGCCTCCGTCTTTAGGGCGCCTCGAAGGAGCTTGAGGCCTCGTTGAAACAGGCCCCGCAGCGATCCGTTCGAGAGCCCCAGTTGCATTGTGATGGTCTCGTTGTCTGCCCCGTCAATGTACCGGAGCGCCAGCGGCAGGCGGTACGCCTCTGGGAGCGACTGGAGGAGGGCACGTACCTTCTCCCGCATTGCGTCCACTCCCGGCCGCTCCGCCGGCGCGGCGACCGCGCCAAGCGCGTCCGAGCCGGCCATGGGCGGCGCGGCCCGCTTCTGCCGCCCGGCGCGCCTGATCGAATCGATGAGCGCCGACTGAGACATCGTCGCCAGCCACGTTCGGAACCCGGCGGGGTCGTTCAATCGACCGATCGACCGAAACGCGCGCATGAAGGTCTCCTGGACGAGGTCCTCTGCCCGATGCGGGTCGCCGGTGTCGAGGTAGAGCCGCGCATAGACGAAGCGGGACATCCTTCTCACCAGTTCCTCGAACGCCGAGCGGTCGCCCTTCTGTGCGCGGCGCACGAGGTCGATCTCCGATTCCATCGCACCCTCGTCTGTAGAATGGGACGCTATTGGGAGGGGCACGGCACGCAATTCGCGCACAAATGGAATCGCAAAGGCCCGCCCGGGCCGTCCCCCGGGGTGTAGGATAGGGAGTGAAGGTGCTCGCATTTTTAATGGTCCTGGCGCTCCAGGCGGGCAACCCGCCGGATGCGAAGGTCCGCGAGGAGTACCAGGCGCTCCTCAAACAGCTCGACCTGGAAACACACCCCGAACGCCACGCGCAGGCCGCCGCGTGGTGCCTTTCGAAAAAGTGGAAGACCCAGTCGGAGATCCACGACCTCGAGGCGCGCCGCTACCAGTACCGCAAGGAGGGCGAGAAGCTCAAGCCGGACCGCACGGCGTCCGACCTGAAACGGGTTCTGGACCTGGCTCTCAAGATGAAGCTGGAGGCGGAGACGACCGAGGCGCGTGACGCCTGGCTCGACGCGGAGCTCAAGGAGCGGCGGGCGAAACTCAAGGCGGACGATGCCTCGGGCCTCAAGGCGCTCATCGTCTGGGCCGCGAAGGAAGGCGCCGGCCGGGCCGCCGCCCCGCTCGCGGAAGAGCTCCTCAAGCTGGACCCGGCCCACGAGACCGCCCACCTGATCCTGGGACACCTCAAACGGGGGACGGAGTGGATCGACCCCTGGACGCTGCTCGTGTCGAAGGGCGGGCTGAAGGACGCCGCCGCCCGTGCCGCGGTCCACAAGGAGATCGCGGCGCTCCGGCCGAAGAGATCGATCCCCTTTCCGCCCTCCCCGTTGGCCGATTGCGAGAGGGTGCAGAAGGGCGGCTTCGCGCCCGCGTGGAAGACCCGCATCCGGGCCGGCGACGGCCTCGGACTCGAGTACCTCTACGTGCCGCAGGGCTACACACCGGCGAAAGCCTGCCCCCTGATCGTCTACCTTCACGGAGGCGGGAACGCCACGTTTGCGCTGTCCGAGGAGGGGGCGTACGGGATGACCCAGGAGTTCGCGGGGCGCTTCCCGAAAACCGAATCCATCGTCGTCGCCCCCTGCGCGCGGAACCACGTGATGGACTCCTGGAAGTTCCGCGAGAACGCCCTCGACGTGATCGATGCCGTGATCGACTGCTGCGAGCGGTTCAACATCGACCGCCGCCGGATCTACCTGGACGGGGCGTCGATGGGCGGCCAGGGAGTCCAGGTCCTCTCCTGGCTCATCCCGGAGCTCTTCCCGGCGTTCTGCCCCCAGGTGGGATACTACCTGAACGACCGGCCCGTGCCCGACCTCACGGGCAAGCATTACCTGGTCTTCCACGGCGGCAAGGACACGGTGGTCGGCCAGAAGACCCACCCGGTCTTCCTGGAAAAGATCAAGGCGGCGGGCGCGACCGTGGACTTCGTCTTCTGGCCCGAGCTGGGGCACAACCTCCCGGACGAGAAGGTCATCCCGAAGATGCTCGAGACCTTCGGGAAGTACGCGCTCGACTACGAGCCCGACCTCCAGCTGGTCCGCAAGATCGTGGAGACGCTGCCCTGGAAGCAGGAGCCCGTCGCCCGCGCCCCTGCCCCGGCGCCGGCCGCGCGAC
>JAHFOZ010000038.1 GCA_023261405.1 Planctomycetota bacterium | reverse complement strand
GTATGCCCGGCTATTGACAGCGGCCAAAAGATTCGCACTCCTGACCGGATACTGAGCGGCAAAGTGGCAACGTGCTTAGACCTCGCGATGCTGTTCGCCGCTTGCTTGGAGCAAGCAGGGATCAATAGCGTCGTCCTCCTTGCCAAAGAGCACGCTTGGGTTGGCGGATGGTTGATGCCTAATACTTTCCCAACTCCAACAGTGGAAGACGCCCAATCAATCCGCAAGCGCGTCAAGTCCGGCGAATTCATCGTCTTCGAGACAACCGTTCTCGCGCAACAAAGCAAAGTCAGCCTGCGGGCGGCAACAGAGCTCGGATATCAGCATCTCTGTAATGAAGAGAGCTTTGCTTACGCCGTGGACATCCGACGGACCCGTGAGAGAAGAATCCTTCCACTTCCTTCCAAGAGTGAGAAAGCTGGTCCAGTATCGGGGACGCTTCCGGATGGTCCTCTCCCCATCGAGGCGGCACCGGATCTCCCACCTCTTGATCCCGAGGCTTTGAGCGCAGTCGACTTGAATGTGACTCCTGATACGCCTGCGGGAAGACTTGCGCGGTGGAAGAGCAAACTCCTCGATCTTAGCTTGCGAAATCGACTACTCAACTTTAAGCCGACCAAATCTAACGTTCAGCTGTTTGTACCAGATCCCGCATCATTGGAAGATGTCTTGGCCGCGGGCTCCGAATTCCGGTTCAAGACGCTACCGAAGCTTATGGAGGGCGCTGACCCGCGCATGGCTTCAGTCCACGTCGGGCGTACCGGCAACCAACCGACCGCCGAAATGGCTCGGGAGGCGCTCACAAGGCACGAGCTGCTAGCAATGGTCGAGCCTGATCAATTGGATGCCCGCCTCCTCGAAATCTACGGTAACGCCAAGATAAGCCTCGAGGAAGGCGGATCGAACACTCTCTTCCTGGCTCTCGGCTTTCTAAAGTGGGCCCAAGACGAACACGCCGAGGCAACTTACCTGGCGCCAATCCTGCTGGTGCCCGTAACCATGCAGCGCCAGTCCGTCCGCAGCGGGTTTACTTTGACCCGGCACGACGACGAAACGATTGTAAACCCGACACTCCTCCAGCTGTTGCGGGAGGAATACCAGCTTCAACTCTCGGGTCTTGATCCGCTTCCAAAGGACGACTCTGGGGTAGACGTCGGAAAGATTTGGCAAATGTTCAGACTGGCAATCGGGGATATCGCACGCTGGGAGGTTATGGAGCAAGTTTATCTAGGGACCTTTTCATTTACGAAGTATTTGATGTGGAAGGACCTGCAAGATCGTGCTGAAGACCTGAAACAAAATCGCGTTGTAGCACACCTCATCGACCATCCAGGCGAAGCATTCGGTAACGACGATCAGGACCGTGGGCCGGCTACCAGCTTGGACGAGAAGTATCGTCCTCAAGATCTCTTTGTGCCTACGCTTGCTGACTCTTCGCAGCTCCGAGCGATTTGCACTGCGTCGGAGGGTAAGGACTTCGTACTGGAGGGGCCGCCCGGGACCGGCAAGAGTCAGACTATCACCAACCTGATTGCCCACTTCCTGGCCTCAGGGAAGACTGTATTGTTCGTATCTGAGAAAATGGCGGCACTTGAGGTCGTCCACCGACGCCTAACTGCCTCCGGCCTCGGCCCGTTCTGCCTCCAACTGCACTCTTCAAAAGCCAAGAAGTCCGAGATTCTCCTACAATTGGGTCAGGCCCTCAACTTCTCGGGCGCACACACCGTGGCCGACTGGGAGCGTGAAGCTGAGCGACTTGCTAAGCTCCGGAAAGAGCTCAATTCAGTCGTCCAAGCGCTTCACCGTGAGCACGCGAACGATTTGACCGTCTATGAGGCGACCGGCCTCATCATCCTCCAGAGGGAATGGAAACCGGCGTCCATGCCTTGGTCCGATCCGAACGTGCATGATCGCGCGACCTTGGATGGCCTTCGAGAAACCATGCGAACGATTGCCGCGCTGGCCGGAGAATTTCCGTCGCTGCAGAACCATCCCCTGATGCCCGTCGCCAGATCCGATTGGTCGCCCTCCTGGGAGGATGAGTTCTATCAGGCGACAACACAGCTTGATTTGAAGGCGGCCAGCCTGGAGGAGGCCGGCCAGGCTTTAGCCAAATCCTGCGGCACGCCCGAGATCGGCCTCTCTCTGCAAGACTATGGAGCATTGGACAATCTCGCCGACGTCCTGCTTCAAGCCCCCCTCGTTCCTACCGGATTCGCCGCAAGGGCGAGTGACCCGGCAACGCAGGCGCGAGTTCACACCCTAGGCAAGCACGGCAATCGTCGGAACAAAATTTGGGCAGACTTTCCAAAGGCCTATTCGGCCGAGGTGGCCACGCTCAACGGTACCGAACTGGCGGAGCTCCTCCCATCGCTGGAAAGCCCTCCACAACCGATCATGCAACTCCTGTGTCATGCTCATCGATCCCCCTCCGGCCCCTCAGGGCCTTCCTAGACTCTCTCCGGTACCCGTCCGGACGTCGCCTTCATTTCCAGTGGAATTTTGCGTGTTCAGCGCCGAATCGCTTGCGCGATTGCGGGAAAGACGGCGATTATGGCTCGCCGCGGGCCTGGATGCGCGCCAGGAAACCGCACTCCGTGCCGTTTCCTGCGCGCTGCTTGCGCCCCTCCGACCCCTGGCGGGTCGACTTCCTTGCGGAGCCCGGGAGCGGGGCCTCCGAGCAGCCTGGTACGTCCCGCAGGCTGCCGTGCGGACGACGATCTATGTGATTCGCTCTCGAACCCTCGGGCCGGGGCGGGCGCCCATAAGCCTGAGGAATCCGAGAACTACGGAGGTTGGGTAAGAAGCCCCCTCCCAGCGAATGGGAAGAGGGTTGATAGAACCCCTCGGCATGAAGTCCGAGCGGGTGTGTTGAACCCTTCAGCACGCGGGCTGAAGGGGTGTCGGGAGAATGCCCCTCAATGAGGGGTGTAGAGAAAACCCTGCGGCACGAATGCCGAGGGCGAGTGTGGCAAGAGCTTGAGTTCGGCAGGCGGGTCGGCATCAGGAGCTCCTTCGGAGCCCCGGCCACTGCGTGGCCGTCGGAGCGCGGTCGGTCGATTTCGAAAACTGCGGTTCTCGATCTCGCCCGTCCACGCCCCGACTCGATGCCGGCCCGCCCGCACCCGGGAGCTTTTGACCAACCTCCGGGACACGGATTGCCGTCCTCCCGATTTTCAAAGAGCAACTGGACCGACCGCTCGCCTGGCTCACAAGGCGAGTGGGCGATCCAGCGAATCGCGCGAGCGAGTGACGCTTCCCTTTCCCCCCGCCCCTCGCGTCGATATAATTCAGCCCCGAGGTATGGGCCCCCGTAGCTCAGTTGGATAGAGCGAGTGTTTCCTAAACACTAGGTCGGCTGTTCGAGCCAGCCCGGGGGTACCACCCTTCCTCCCACAGCCTCCCTGTCGTCTTGCCGCTACGCTGTTTGCGGAGCCTGCATTGGGTAGCGATTTGGGTAGTTACTCAGCGAAACAACCATCACTCCGAACGCGTGCGAACGACCGCAGGCCCAACGAGTGAAATTGGGTAGCGATTTGCGTACATGACGATGACAAAAGTCGATTTTTGAAGACCCAAATCGACCAAAGGGAGACTTTGTTATAAGGGCCCCAGGAGGGGGTTTGGACCCCTCCTGAGGCAACTGCGACCTTGGAAGAACCAGGTTGACGAAACCGGCTTTTTTGTGTTCCTAAACCGCAGGTCGCCAGTTCGAACCTGGCCCGGGATACCACGACGCCAACAACGAACGCCTTCCCCGCGTCAAATCTCCAATGAGATCCGCGCTCCTTCTCGCCCTCACGGTCGTGGTCTCGCCCGACGCCGGCGACCTCAAGGGACCCCGGCTCAAGTACGATGCCATGGGAGTCGTGCTCGACGGCCATCGCACGCCCTGGAAGGACGTGACGTCCATCACCGAAACCGATCCGACCGGCGAAGCCCCGAAGCTGGAGGGCCCCGACTTCGACGCGCTCGTCGCCGACCCGTTCGCGAAGGAGGCCTTGAAACGCGTCCTGCCCATCCTCGAGAAACGGCCGACCGCCACCGCCCTCCGACCGCCCTTCGAGGGACGATGGAAAGCGATCGTGGACTCCACGGGACATCACCGGGCCAAGGCGTTCGCGCTCTTCGCCATCGATTTCGCCGCCTGCGACGAGAAGGGCCGCATCTACGGCGGCACGGGACGCGCCCTCGCCGACTATCCTGGGTTCGACCAGCCTGTCCTCGCCGCCGCGGACGGAAAGGTCGTCCAGGTGGAGGATCGTTTCGACGACCTCATCCCCCCGAAACTTGGGAAGCCTGACGAAGCAAACTCCGTAACCCTCCGGCACTCCGATGCCGAGCACACGTTCTACGCTCATCTCCGGAAGGGGAGCGCGACCGTCAGGCGCGGAGACAAGGTCGCCAAGGGCCAGGCCCTCGCCCGCGTGGGCAACTCCGGGGCGAGCGGAATGCCCCACCTCCACTTCGCCCTGCTCGTTCCCAACCGCACGGGCTGGCTCTCCGTGCCCTGGCGCCTCCACGACCTCAAGCTCGCGGAGGCCTCGGGCAGCGCCTGCTCCGTCGACGTGAAACAGGCCCGCCCCCGCGAGGGATGGATCGTCGTCGCCCCCAAGCCCTGACGAACGCTGGACTCCGCCGCCGCCGGCGTGGCACAATCCCTGCGATGGCCTCACCCGAGCGCCTTGTCGTGGGCCTCGATGTCGGCTCCACCACCGTCAAGGCCGTCGCCATCGATCCCGACTCCAAGAAGATACTCTGGTCCGACTACCAGAGGCATGAGACCCGCCAGGCCGAGAAGTCGATGGAGCTGCTCGTCGCCCTCGGGCACGCGTTCTCCGACGTCCGGCCCGGGCAGATCCGCATCTTCATCACCGGCTCGGGGTCCGGCCCGCTCCGCGAGCCGCTCGGCGCCAAGTTCGTCCAGGAGGTCAACGCCGTCACCATGGCCGTGGACCTCCTCCACCCGGACGTGATGAGCGTCGTCGAGCTCGGCGGGCAGGACGCGAAGATCATCCTCTACCACGCGGACCCGAAATCGGGCGGCAAGCGCGCCGTCGCCTCCATGAACGACAAGTGCGCCTCCGGCACCGGCGCCACCATCGACAAGTGCATGATCAAGGCCGGCATGAGCGCCGCGGAGGCCGGCCGCCTCGCGTGGGACCCCGCGAGGCTCCACCACGTCGCCGCCAAGTGCGGCGTCTTCGCCGAGACCGACATCGTCAACCTCGTGAAGTCCGGCATCCCCTCCCCCGAGATCCTCTGCTCGCTCGCCGATGCCATCGTGTCGCAGAACCTCTCCGTCCTCGCGCGCGGGAACACGCTCAAGCCCCGCGTCCTCCTCCTCGGCGGCCCGAATACCTACCTCCCCTTCCTCCAGGCCTGCTGGAGGCAGCGCATCCCCGAGACCTGGGAGACCCGGGGCCTCGCCTGGCCCAAGGATGTCCCTCTCGAGGAGCTCATCTTCGTCCCGAAAGACGCGCAGTACTACGCCGCGTACGGCGCCGCCCTCTACGGCCTCCACGAACCCGCCGGTTCGGGTGCCTACCTCGGACTCGACCCGCTCAAGGAGTTCATCACCCACGGCCGCGCCGCCCGGCTGGGCGCCAAGGCCGGCCCACCCCTCGCCGCCGACCCCGCCGAACTCGAGTCCTTCCGTCGCGAGTACTCCATCCCGACCTTCACCCCCGCGACCTTCACGCCCGGCCAGGTCATCCGCGCCACCATCGGCCTCGACGGCGGCTCCACCTCCTCGAAGGCCGTGCTCCTCGACGAAGAAGGCAACCTGCTCTGCAAGCAGTACCTCCTCTCCAAGGGGAACCCCATCGCCGACACGAAGGAGATCCTTGCGAAGATCCGCGCCTTCGTCGCCGGCCAGGGCGCCACGCTCGAGGTCCTGGGTTTCGGCGCCACCGGCTACGCCGCCGACGTCCTCGAGGAGTCCGTCCGCGCCGACGTGAACGTGGTCGAGACCGTGGCCCACATGATCGCCGCCGTGAAGTTCTTCGGCGACGTGGACGTGATCTGCGACATCGGCGGGCAGGACATCAAGGTCCTCTTCATGGTCAACGGGGAGATCCGCAACTTCCGGCTCTCCAACCAGTGCTCCGCCGGCAACGGCATGCTGCTCCAAGCCATGGCCGACCAGTTCGGCGTCCCGGTGACCGAGTATGCCGCCACCGCGTTCAAGGCGCAGCTCAGCCCCAAGTTCAGCTACGGCTGCGCCGTCTTCCTCGACGCCGACCGCGTGAACTTCCAGAAGGAGGGCTACTCGCGGGAGGAACTCCTGGCGGGCCTCGCGATGGTCCTCCCGAAGAACGTCTGGCAGTACGTGGTCCAGATCCCTCGCCTCGCGCAGCTCGGCACCCGCTACGTCCTCCAGGGCGGCACCCAGTACAACCTCGCCGCCGTGAAGGCCCAGGCCGACTACATCAAGGCCCGCGTCCCGGGCGCGAAGATCAACGTCCACCCCCATCCGGGCGAGGCGGGCGCGATCGGCGCCGCGCTCGAGGCCCTGCACGCCGTCAAACGCCGCGGCCACTCCACGTTCATCGGCCTCGACGCCGCGATCGACCTCGCCTTCACGACGAAGAAGGACGACTCCACGATCTGCACCTTCTGCCCCAACCGCTGCTCGCGCACGTTCATCGACACCCGCACGCCCGACGGCCGCACGAGCCGCTACATCTCGGGCTTCAGCTGCGAGAAGGGCACCGTGGAATCGCTCGACGCGCTCAAGGAGCTCACCGCGCGGCGCAAGACCCTCAAGACGAAGTATCCCAACCTCGCTGACTACGAGGCCCGCCTCGCGTTCCGCAGCTTCATGACCCCCGAACCCCTCCCCGCCGACGGGACCGAGATCGCCGACGTCGAGGTCCGGAAGACCTTCCTCGGCGGGATCAAACACGTGCCCGTGCGCCGCCCCTTCCGACGCTCCGACCCCGGGGCCGCCGAACGCCGCCGCGCCCTCCGGGTCGGCATCCCGCGCGTCCTCAACCTCTACTCGACAGCCCCCTTCTTCCGCGCCTACTTCGAGGCGCTCGGGCTCGACCCGGCCAACGTGGTCTTCAGCGACGCCACCTCCGAGGAGATGTGGGCCGAGGGATCCCGCTACGGCTCCATCGACCCCTGCTTCCCCTCCAAGGTCACGCAGGCGCACCTCCACAATCTCCTCTTCCACAAGCACCCGGAGCGGAAACTCGACTTCATCTTCTTCCCCTGCCTCACCCACGTGCCCACCTTCGTCACCGGCACCATGGACTCCGTGAGCTGCCCCATCGTCGCCGGGGCGCCCAAGGTCATGCGCGCCGCCTTCACCAAGGAGACGGACTTCTTCGCCCGCGCGGGCCTCGAGTACGTCGATTCCGCCTTCACCCTCACGGAGCCGCATCTCTTTGCAAGTCAACTCTTCGAGACCTGGGGACCGCGCCTCGGCGTCACCGAGGACGAGAGCGACCACGCCTGCCGCGAGGGCCTGCGCGCCCTCCGGCTCTTCGACGAGGAGATGCAGCGCCGCGGCCTCGAGGTCCTCGAGCAGGTCGAGGCGGAGAACCGCGTGGCCGTCCTCCTGCTGGCCCGACCCTACCACCTGGACCCCGGGCTCAACCACGGGGTGCCCGACGAGTACCAGGCGCTGGGCTATCCCGTCCTCACGATCCGCTCGATCCCCAAGGACCCGGCCTGGCTGGCCCGCTTCTTCAAGGACGACCTCGAGAAGGGCTTCGTCCCGGACCCGCTCTCCGTGGTCGACGTCTGGCCCGAGAACTACTCCACCAACAGCGTCCAGAAGGTCTGGGCCGCGAAGTTCGCCGCGCGCCACCCCAACGTCGTGGTCCTCGACCTCTCGAGCTTCAAGTGCGGCCACGACGCGCCCACCTACGGCCTCATCGACAACATCATCAACTCCAGCGGCACGCCCACCTCGGCGCTCCACGACATCGACGCCAACAAGCCCGCCGGCTCCATCAAGATCCGCGTGAAGACCTACGCCCACACGCTCAAGCGCTTCGAAGAGGACCTCGCCGGGAAGGCCGCCCGTCGAACCGAGCTCCAGCGCCGCGTGGAGGAGAAGCGCCGCCAGCTCCTCGAGGCCCGCCGCGCCCTCCTGGGTCCCGACGCCGGGATGGACGCCGCGTACACCGCCTACCTGGACGAGAGCGCGGGGACCGCGGGCTTCACGGAGGAGGACGTCCGACGGCTCGACGTGGCCCCTCTTCCCCCAGTGGAATCCGTGGTCCTGCTCCCCCGGAGGTGATCCCATGAACCCGCTCGACCTGGCGAAGCTCTTCACCACGCGCACCTTCGCGGACGGCGAGGTGCCCGCCTACTCCGACATCGAGACGGAGCTCCGCGCGTTCGAGGAGGAGGAGCGGACGCGCCTCGGGATCGAGGAGGAGAAGGCCGAGCACTGGCACGACCCGAACCCCCAGAAGTTCTCCCGCGCCGACCGCGAGACCACCACGCTCCTCGTGGGCGGGCTGACGATGGCCCACGACTTCCTCGTGACGGGGGCGCTCTCGGGGCTGGGCTACAAGGTGAAGGCGCTCGACTGCCCGGACCAGGAATCCCTGCGCCTGGGCAAGGAGTTCGGGAATCGTGGCCAGTGCAACCCCACCTACTTCACCGTGGGGAACCTTCTCAAGCACCTCATCACCCTCCGCGACCGGGACGGCCTCCCCGTCCGGGAGATCATCGAGAAGAACGTCTTCGTGACGGCGGGCGCCTGCGGGCCCTGCCGCTTCGGGACCTACGTCACCGAGTACCGGAAGGCGCTCGTGGACGCCGGCTTCGAGGGCTTCCGGGTGCTCCTCTTCCAGCAGCAGGGAGGGCTCCGCCAGGCCACCGGCGAGGAATCCGGCCTGTCCTTCGACCCGAAGTTCTTCCGGACCGTGCTCAGCGCCGTCATCTCCGGGGACGTCCTCAACGCCGTGGGTTACCGCATCCGGCCCTACGAGGTGACGAAGGGCGACACCGACGCGGCGCTCGAGGACTGCAAGCGGATCCTCCACGATGCCCTGCAGACGCGCCACAGCGTCGTCGCCGCCCTGATCCGCTGCCGCCGCAGGCTCGGCCGCGTGGAGGTGAACCGGCTCCAGCCCAAGCCCAAGGTGTCGATCATCGGCGAGTTCTGGGCCATGACCACCGAGGGCGACGGCAACTACAAGCTCCAGCGTTTCCTGGAGTCCGAGGGCGCGGAGGTGGACATCCAGGTCATCACCGCCTGGGTCCTCTACAACATCTGGGAGCACCGGCACGACACGAAGCGCCGCATGGCGCTCCGCGGAAAGGACGAGGGCATCATGGGGCTCAAGGACAAGAGCCCCGGAAAGAAGCTGGCGCTCCTCTGGGCGGCGGAGAAGGCGCTGCGCGCGATCTTCGCCGTCTACGCGAAGGCGATCGGCCTCGGGGGTTATCACCTCCCGGACATGGACGAGGTGGCCACGATCTCGCACGCCTACTACGACAACGCCCTGCGCGGCGGCGAGGGCCACATGGAGGTGGGCAAGCTGATCCAGACCGTGGAGCACAAGAAAGCGCACATGGTGATCAGCGTGAAGCCCTTCGGCTGCATGCCCTCCTCGGGCGTCTCCGACGGCATCCAGTCGCTCATCACGGCGAAGTATCCGGAGGCGATCTTCACGGCGATCGAGACCACGGGCGACGGCGAGGTCAACGTGCAGAGCCGGATCCAGATGGATCTCTTCAAGGCACGGAAGAAGGCCGAGCAGGAGTTCCGCGAGGCGCTCGAACGCTCGGGTCGTCCTGAGGAGGAACTCTCCCGGAAGCCGCGCGCGCGCCGGGCCCTGCACTACCCGAGGCACGTCGTGGCCGGGACCGGGGCCAACCAGGTTCTGGAGTTCGCCCGGCGCTGAGATGGCCCCCGCCCTCCTCGCCGACCTCTTCAAGTTCAACCACTGGAGCCTGCTCATCGGGCTCGGCATCGTCTGCGGCTATGCCCTGATGCTCTTCCGGGCGCGTCGCGCCGGACTCCCTGTCCGCGAGATGGAGAACGGGGCGCTCTGCGCGATCGTCGCCGGGTTCGTGATCTCACGCACCGTGGAGGTGCTCTGCTATCGGCCCGAAGAACTCCGCCTGAAGGGATGGATCACGCTCATCGACGTCACCGCGGGGATCAGCTCGTACGGAGGCTTCGCGGGGGGACTCCTGGGGGTCGCGGTCTTCTACGCGATCAAGCGCAAGTCGTGGTGGCCGGAGGCGGACGTCCTGATCGAGGCGATGACCCTGGGCTGGGTCTTCGGCCGCCTGGGCTGCACGATCGCGCTCGACCATCCCGGCCCGAAGACGGCCTCCTTCCTGGGCTTCCAGGCGGACGACGGGCTGCGTCATAACATGGGCTTCTACGAGTTCCTCCTCACGCTCCTCGTCCTCGTCCCGATAAACCTGATCCTCGCGAAGCGGCGCGCCCCGGTGGGAAGCCGCATCGCCTGGATCTGCCTGCTCTACGGCGCGGGCCGGTTCGGGCTCGACTTCTTCCGCGCCACGGACGTCCCGCAGGCGGACCCGCGGTACGGCGGCCTCACCCTGGCGCACTACTGCTCGGCCGCGCTCTTCCTCTTCGGGGGCTGGGTCCTGGTCCGCGTGCGGCGGGGCACCCTTCAGCCCGCGACGACGACCGGCCGATAGATGATTATCGGCCGCGTACGCGGGCCGGGCCGACGAGAGAGGGGGAACGAGATGGGTCTTCTGAATTCACTCCTGGGCAGGGACAGCCGCGGACCTTCCGGATTGAAACCGATCGTCCAGCGTACTCCCATCCCGGCCGTGATGGCGCGCCCGGGGGCCGCCGTGGCGGTGGCCAAGCCCCCTCCGCCGGCCCTCCCGGTGCCGACGATCGCAGTCCCTCCCCCGATCCCCGTCCGCGTCGACCCCGCCTACGCCCCGGTCCCGCCGCCGGTCGTGCAGGTCGAGGCGCCCCCGCCGGTCCGCCCCGTCGTCATCGAAGCCCCGCCCCCGCCACCTCGAGTCGAGACGCCGCAGCCGGCCCGCCGGAACGAAGAGCTGGCCCATCTGCGACGCGGGATCGTGCTGCAGGCGCGGGGCGATCACGCGGGGGCCATCGAGGCGTTCTCGAAGGCGATCGAGCACGACGCGTCCTGCGTCGAGGCCTGGTCGGGACGCGGGATCTCGCGGGAGGCGCTCGGCCAGGTGGACGAGGCCCGCAGCGACTACAGCAAGTCCATCGAGATCGAGGTTCGCGCCGAGATCGACCGCCAGCTCCGCAGCGCCGCGTGAAGCCCGGTTCGTAGCCGAGAGCTTGAATCCGGCAGCCGGCGAACAGGGCTGCACCCTCACCTTGCGCGTCCTCATTTCGGGTTGCTGATCCCCCACGCGTCGACCCGACCTGTTCCGAACTGCGTGAACCGGCCTCCCAGTCGCGTATAATCAACGGCGCGTAGGTCTAGCACCGGAGGAACCCCGTGGGCGATTCGAAGGGACTCATCCTGGGCGAGCTGGCGGTCCAGCAGGGCCTGCTGACCGCCGATCAGCTCGACGCCTGCCTCCAGTGGCAGATCGACGAGCGAAACGCCCGTCCGCTGGGCGAGGTCATGGTGGACCTGGGCTTCGTGCGGCGGGAGGCCCTCGACGCGCTGCTGGGAGAGCAGAAGGCCGCTCTGGCGCGATTCGAGGAGGCGGCGGAATACGGGCAGCTCTTCGGACGGGCGGCGGTCTCGAAGGGGTTCCTCACGGAGGAAATGCTTTCTCAGGCGCTCCGGGCCCAGGCCCGCGCGCACGCCCGCGGCGCCAGGGTGAAGATCGGCCAAGTGATGATCGAGCTCCGCGTCCTCTCGATCCGGCAGTTCTGGGAGGTGCTGCACGCGCAGGGCGACTTCAAGTGCGGCACCTGCGGGGCTGCGATCGAGACGCCGGTGTTCCGGGAGACCACGGTGATCTGCGAGAGCTGCAAGGCGCCCGCGTTCGAGGTCGCGACGGGGAGCGGGGGTCCCAAGCCCCGCAAGCGCCGCAGCCGGAAGAAATAGCTCCACCGCGCACCCGGGGCGCTATAATACCCATGTCTTATGCAGCCTCAGGCGCGCGACCGGAAAGGGACCGAGACGATCACCCTGGCCGAGCTCCGCCCGGTCCTTGAGGTCCTCAAGAAGATCAACACCGAGCGTCACCTTCGCCGGCTGCTCACCCTGGTGCTCGACCGCATGATGGATTTCTGCGGGGCGCGACGCGGGCTCATCGGCATCTTCAAAGGGGCGCAATTCCGCTCCCAGCTTTCGCGGGACCGCTCCGGCAAGCCCCTCGGCCCCGCCGACGTGGCAGGATTCCAGTCGGTGCTGAAATCCGTGCGCGACCACGGCCGGAAGGTCCTCTCCGGGAACGCCCGCAAGGATCCCCAGCTCGCGTTCTCCCGCAGCTCCGCGCAGACTTCGGCGCTCTCGATCCTCTGCCTCCCCCTGCGGGTGAAGGAGAAGATCATCGGGGCGGTCTACATGGACGCCCCGGGGGTGGAGGATGCGTTCGGCGCCCGGGAGGTCGAGATCTCCGAGGTCCTCACGGAGCATGCGGCCATCGCGGTGGAGAACGCCGAGCTCCACCACGAGACCACCCACGACCGGCTGACCCGGGTCTCCAACCACGGGCATTTCGAGAAGCGGCTCAAGAAGGAGGTCTCCCGCAGCCGGAAGGACCGCCTGCCCGTGGCGGTCCTCATGATCGACGCGGACGACTTCAAGAAGATCAACGACACGCTCGGCCACGCCGCCGGTAACGCCGTCCTCAAGCACATGGCGAAGACGATCGGCGGCACGGTGCGTTCCGCCGACCTCGTGGCCCGGGCCGCGGACGGACGCACGGCCCACCCCCTCGTGGCCCGCTACGGCGGCGACGAGTTCGAGATCATCCTCCCGGCGACCGGCCGCGAGGGAGCCCTCCGCACCGCCCGGCGCCTGGTCGAGGTCCTCTCGCAACAGAAGCTGGAGTTCGGGGGCCGGACGATCCGGCTCTCGATCTCGGCGGGCGCGGCGGTCTTTCCCGACGACGCGGCGGATGCCCACGAACTCCAGCTCCGCGCGGATGAGGCCCTCTACCAGTGCAAGAGGGCCGGGAAGAACCGCGCCCTGCTCTTCGGCGCCCCTATTCCCCGGGCGCGTCCTTCCTGATGTAATCGTCGCCGAACTTGAGGGTGCGGGTGACGAGATCGCTGCAGGCCTCCTCCTGCGAGCTGGCGCGATCGACCATCTTGTGGTGCATCTCGCCCACATGCTCGGCATCGATCTTCGCGAGTTGCGCGATGGCCGCCGAGGTGTGCCCCAGGATCTTCTCGATGAGCGAGCGCCGGACCACCACCGTGTCGGCCCCCGTCTCCTTCATGATCCCCTTCTCCCCCTCCCGGAGCAGCGGCTCGTCCTTCCCGTAGCGCCGGTAGAGCTCCTCCATGAGGTGATCGACGGGACCGATGTGCTCGAGGTAGACCTTCCGCACCGCCGCCACGTCCGCGCGGTGGGGCTCCAGCTGCTCCGAGAGCTGGCTGAAGGCGCGGCATACTTCCGGCTCCTTGTCCGGAGGGAGCCCGTCCAGGAAGCCGGAGGCCGTCTCGAGCGCCTCGAGCGCACGGTAGTAATCCTTCAGCGCCGCGTTGGTCATGACCCGCTGGAGGAGTTCCTCCGCGATCCCGGACTTCACCCCGTCCTTCAGGCTGAAGATCCTCGAGGCGTACACGTGCGTGATCTCCTCAAGGACCTTCTTCAGGGGCCAGCGTTTCCCGGGGTCCTTGTCGCGCGCCCCCTCGATGAGCGCCTCGAAGCGCGGGGCGATATCCTCCCGGAGGTGATGGACGCGGGTCCTGTGGGGTCCCGGGGAGAGGATGCCCTCCCGGATCTCGTCGAGCGTGCCCCCTTCGTAGGGCACGCGGCCCGTGGCGATGAAGAACAGCGAGCTGCCGAGCTGGTAGACGTCCGCGGCGGGCGTGGCGATCCCGTCGCGAAGCTGCTCCGGGGCCATGAACGGGATCCCCTCCTCGCTGGCGCCGCCGAAATTCGCGATCTTGATGATCCCCTCCGCCTTCCCCGCCGCCCGGGTCTCCGAAGGCTCTTCGATCACGACGTTCGAGGGCCGGAGGTCCCCGTGGATCACCCCGTGGGAATGGGCATGGTCGAGGGCCCGCGCCAGCTGGAAGGCCACGTGCGCCACCGTAGCCAGGGGGAGCGGCGGCATGCCCTTCTCCTGGCGCCGGCGGCAGATCCGGTCCAGGGATTTCCCTCCCACGTGCTCCATGAAGAGGCAGGGCCCGAGCTTCGAGTCAACGATCCCCGCGTAGCGCCGGAGGATGTTGCGGTGGTTGAGGGCCCGAAGCGACTGATCCTCGAGCGTGAACCGGTCCGAAAATGCCGCCGAATCGCCGCCCTCCACGTCGCTCCGGAAGACCCGGACGGCGACTCGCGGATTGCCCGGAAGGCGCCCGTCGATGACGCGCAGGTAGCCCTCGCGGGTCTTGGCGGCGAGGTCCGGATACGCGCGCGCCAGGCCGCGGTACTCGGCCCACAACTCGTCCGCCCGGGCGCGCACCGCCTGGACCTGCGCCGGGTCGGTCATGCGCCCCTTCCCGAGGGTGAACGGGAGCTTCAGGCGGAAGAGCCCGGGATCGACCTCGCCGAGGACCATGAGCTCGCCCACGAACGCCGGCAGGTTGTGGAGCTGCCCCAGGAAGACGTGGGCCGGTCCGGCGGCGCCCAGGTAGGCGTCGAGGACCGCGATCTCCCGATCCATCTTCATCGGCAGGCGCAGCATGGGGCAGGCCCGATCTCCAACAGGAGTCCGGATTCTATGCGTGGCCCGGTAAAAACGCAAAGGGGTTCCTCGATGAAACCGGGCCCCGCGCGGCGTATAAGTCGGAAGCGGAGTGTTGCTTGGGCGAAAGCCCCCCGCTATACTGCTCCGACCAACAGGAGGGTTTATGCTCGCTCTCGCGCTCGCCGGACTGCTCGCGGTCGGCGCCGACCCCGGCACGCGCCGGATCTCGTTCGAGGAAGCCAAGAAGGACCCCGCCCAGCGCCAGGCCTGGCTCAAGGCGTTCCTCGCCGCCCACAAGGACAAGGGCCCCGAAGGCTTGATCAAGGCCTGTCTCTACGTCCCCGAGCAGGCCGACGCCGCCAAGGCCGCCATCCAGGAGCAGTACAAGCTCGACGGTCGCGAGTTCTACTTCGAGAAGGAGTACAAGAACGTCCTCGCCCCGCTCGACGCCCCGGCCCAGCGCGTCACGGTCTTCTACCGGGAGGGCGTCTACGTGGCCTCCGGCGAGAAGGCGGGGATCCTCCTCGTGGGCGACCTCTTCGCCCTCGCGAACGAGGACGAGGTGAAGAGCGTCCTCCTGGACTACGCGGGCGTGTTCGCCCGGTATTTCGAGGACGGCGTGAAGTTCGGCGATCGCGAGGTGGACACCGCGGTGCCCGCCGTGAAGAACATCTGCAACTCCATCCTCCTGAAGATCCTCGGCCAGGTGACCCAGCTGGAGAACGTCCACAACGGGACGCGCAAGGTCTCCGACGCTTTCAAGGCCGAGGCCGCGAAGCAGTACCTCGCCACCTACGCGCTCTACTCCAGGGAGATCGCCAAGCAGAAGAAGATCTACGACGACAACAACGAGAACACCCTCCAGAAGGAGATCTACGACTCCCTGGACTTCCTCCGGAGCCTGCTCCAGCAGCGGCTCAAGAAGGTCGGCTTCGACCACAAGCTCGTGAACAAGGAGACCCACGAGCACGCGCTCGAGGCGGTCGTCGAGAAGAAGTAGACCGTCCATGAACGCCCTGGCGGCGGCCCTCCTGCTGGGCCTTCCCTCCTTCGCTCAATCGGGGGTCGAGCTTCGGAGGGCAAGCCCCCAGGAACGCCTCGAGATCCCCGAGCGTTGGGTCTATGCCCCGACCAATCTCCAGGTGAACCGGAACGCGGACGATCTCGAAGCCCTCCTCCGCCGCGCCGCGAAGGCGGGTTACACCGGGGCGCTCCTCGCGGACTCCAAGCTCGCCAAGCTCGGGGACCTCGGCGGGATGGAGAAGGTCTACTTCGAGAATGTCGAGCGGATCAAGCGGGTCGCGGCGGAGCTCAAGCTCAAGGTCATCCCCGCCGTCTTCCACATCGGCTACTCGAACAACATGCTCTGGCACGACCCCAACCTCGCCGAGGCGCTCCCCGTCGAGGACGCCCCCTTCGTCGTCCAGGGAGGCCTGGCCCGGATCGAGCCCGACCCGGCGGCGACGCTCAAGGCGAAATGGGGCTTCAAGGACGACACCGTGAGCGACGACTGGGTCGTGACGGACCCGAAGGGGCGGAACGCGCGGATCTCCCAGCGGGTGAAGGTGAAGCCCTTCCGCCAGTATCACGTCTCCGTGAAGGTGATGACCCGCGAGTTCCGGGGCGACTTCGAGATCAAGGTCCTTGGGAAGAAGGGCGCGCTCCAGTACGCCTCCCTGGGGGTGGAGCCCACGCAGGACTGGAAGGAGCATCACGCCGTCTTCAACAGCCTCGAGGACGGGGAGGTCGGCGTCTACCTGGGCTGCTGGAACGGGAAGACGGGGACGCTCGCCTGGAAGGAAGCGAAGCTCGAGGAGGTCGGCCTCCTCAACCTCGTGCGTCGCGAAGGGGCTCCCTTTTCCGTGAAGACCGGGGATGGCCGCGTCCTCGTCGAGGGCAGGGATTTCGAGGCCGTCTCGGACCCCGGCCTGGGCCGGATCCCGTACAAGGGGGTCTACACCGTCTGGCACGAGCCGCCGGCGATCAGGACCGCGCTGCCCGACGGCACGAAGCTGCTCGTCTCCTACCACCACGCGGTGACCGTCCACGACGGCCAGGTCTCGGCCTGCCCCTCGGAGCCGAAGCTCCTGGACCTCCTCAGGGACGAGGCGAAGCGCGTGCATGCCGCGTGGGGCGCGAAGGGATACTTCATGTCCCACGACGAGATCCGCGTGATGAACTGGGACGCGGCCTGCCGGAGGAGGAACCTCGACGCCGGTAAGATCCTCGCCGAGAACGCGCGCGCGTGCGTGGGGATCCTCAAGGAGGTCAATCCGGGCGGCGAGATCTACGTGTGGAACGACATGTTCGACCCCCATCACAACGCGCACAAGGACTACTACCTCGTCCGAGGCGACCTCTCCGGCTCCTGGGAGGGGCTCGACAAGGACGTGATCATCGCGGCATGGTACTTCGAGAAGCGGAAGGAGACCCTCGAGTTCTTCGGCGGCCGCGGCCACCGCATCCTCATGGCGGGCTACTACGACGGGGATCCGGTGGAGAACGCGAAGGGCTGGGTGGAGGCCGCGAAGAAACATCCGGGGACCGCCCTCGGCATCATGTACACGACCTGGCAGTCGAAGTATGGAGACCTCGAGAAGTTCCTGGAGACGGCCGAGACATCGCGATGATGCACCCATAATGGGGAGCCGGTCGTATTCCCTTTGAACGCCGCCCTTCCCTTCGGCTATACTGTCCCCCCGGCGAGCACCACCGTTCACATCCATGGGAGGTGCGGCATGAACCCAAGACCCCAGCAGCCTCGCGGGACCTCCGTCCGTCCGGCGCCCCCCGGGGGCACGCGCCGACTCGCCCCGGCCCCGGCCCCGCGCAAGGGCGGCGCCGGGAGGATCATCCGCTGGGCCATCCTCCTGCTCATCGCGGGCGGCGTGGCCGCGAGCTTCTTCGTCAAGACCTCCGACGGGCGGACGTATGCGGATGCCTACCTGAAGCCGGCCTGGAAGTCCATCAAGAGCCAGATCAGTCCCCCCGCGGAGGAATCGGAAGCCGCGAAACCCGCCGAGAAATCCGAACTCGACAAGCGGTTCGAGGCCGCCCTCGAGGCCCGCGGGAAGTTCGAGGTCTGGCTCAAGTCCGCCGCCCGCGAGGGGGCCGCGGAGACGGCGGCCGAGATCGAGAAGCGCCTGCTGGCGCTCAACCAGGAGTTCGAATCCGTGAGCTTCGACGTCTCCGCCGAGTACAAGAAACCGCGCGCCCAGCGGAAGACCGCGCTTGATGCGCCCGCCGTGGGCGAGGAGAACGCCGCGTTCGCCCGCATCTTCAAGGAGACGGCGCTCGCCCTCTCGAGGCTCCGGGAGGCGCTCGCCGTCAAGGCCGCAGAGAAACCGGTCGAGCCGCCCAGGCCCGTCGAGGTCCCCGTCGTCTCCTACGACCTCCGGAAATTCCACGCCGCGTGGACGGCCCACCCGCGGGGCACATGGGTCCGCTGGAAGGTGAGCTCAGGCGGCAGCGTCTCCTGGGAGGACCACGTGCTCGCCACGATCACGGACGAGGCCGCCGTGGTGCGCGTGCAGGGCTTCGCCGGGGGAAAACTCTCGGAGCCCGTCGATCGCGTTTTCGCCTACGGCGGCGCGCGCACGCTGCGCGAGGAGCCGCTCAAGGTGGGCGACGCGGAGATCCCCTGCCGCGTGGTGGAGTCCGGCGCGGTGACGCGATGGATCCCCAGGGAGGGGCGCGCCGCGGACCGGCTGGCCCTGAAGACGGCGGTGGCCGGACAGGAAACGGTTGTCACGCGCATCGGCGAGGAGGAGGTCCCCGTCAAGGGTGAGGCCAGGAAGTGCCTGGTCTATGAGACCGGTTCGGCGAAGCTCTGGGCGCACGAGGACGTCCCCGGCCTACTGGTCCGCATCGAGGAAGGCGGG
>JAHFOZ010000442.1 GCA_023261405.1 Planctomycetota bacterium | reverse complement strand
CGCCGCGGCGAGCTTCTTCCCCTTGATGAGCGTGTCCATCACCTTGCGGAGTTCGTCCACCGTGGCGTCTTTGAGCTCCTTCATGGCGATCCTCTCGCCCCATCCCACCTCGCGGGTCTCGATCTCGCCCGCCGGCAGGGCCGGGGCGCCGGCCCGCGATCTGACCCGGGCCAGCTCGTCCTGCAGCTTCTGGATCTTCTTGAGCAGGTCCCCCTTGGGGGCCTTGAGCAGCTTCCCCATCTCGAGGAGCACGTGCTCGTCGGCCCGGGCGAGTTCCACCGCCCTCGGTCCCGTGACCGCCTCGAGCCGCCGGATGCCGCTGCCGATCGACGACTCGCCCGTGATCCGCAGCCCGCCGATCGTGGCCGCGTGCTCGAGGTGCGTCCCGCCGCAGAGCTCCACCGAGAGGCCCGGCCCCACGCTGACCACGCGCACGCGGTCGCCGTACTTGTCGCCGAAAAAGGCGATCGCGCCCTTCTGCTTCGCCTCCTCCATCGACATCTCGACCTTCGTCACGTCCGGATCGGCGAAGACCACGCCGTTCACCCAGTCCTCGATCTTCCGGATCTCCTCCGCGGTCACGGCCTGGAAGTGGGAGAAGTCGAAGCGCAGCCGGTCCGCGTCCACGACGGAGCCCGCCTGCTGGACGTGGGCCCCGAGCACCGCGCGGAGCGCCGCCTGCAGGAGATGCGTGCCGGTGTGGTTCCGCATGATATCGAGCCGCCGCCGGGCGTCGATGGCGACCTGCGCCTTCTGGCCCGCCTTGAGGACGCCCTTCGTCACGCGGCCCAGGTGGAGGTGATAGCCCTCGGGTTTCTTGCAGTCCTCGATGGCGACGACCCCGCCCTCCGCCGCAATCGTGCCCGCATCGCCCGCCTGGCCGCCGCCCTCGCCGTAGAAGGGCGTGCGGTCGAGGAGCACGGCCACGTCGTCGCCCTCGCGGGCCTCTCCCACGAGCGACGCGTCGGCGGCGCCGAGCATCTTGGTGAAGGCCACGAGGTCCTTTTTCGAGCCGTCGTAGATCTTGCGGCTGCCGATCTTCACGATCCGGAGCACGGTGGCGTCCACGGGTTGCGCGAGGGCCGCCACCGGGATCGAGTAGCCGAGGAACGGCGTGGGCGGGAGCTTCTCCTCGAGGATCTTCCCGTAGGCGCCGCCCACGAAGATCTTGTCGGACGTCGCGCCGCCGGATTTTTTCCGCGCCTCGTCCATGAGCTGCTCGAAGCGGACGCGGTCGACTTTCAGCTTGTGGTCGCGGAGGATCTGCTCGGTGAGCTCGATCGGGAAGCCGAGCCGGTCGTGGAGCACGAAGGCCTCCTCGCCCGGGAGGACGGCCTTGTTCTCCCTCCGGAGCCGGAGGATCGCCTCGTTGATGAACTCGTTCCCCTGCTCGAGGGTGCGGAGGAAGCCCTCCTCCTCGGACTTCACGATCTTCTCCACGAAGTCGCGCCGCTCGACGAGGTAAGGATGGGCCATCTTCATGGTCTCGACCACGGCGGCGACGAGGCGGTGGAGGAAGGCCTGAGTGTGGCCCAGCTGGACGCCGTCGCGGAGCGCGGTGCGGAGGATGCGGCGGACCACGTAGCCTCGGCCGTCGTTCGAGGGGAGCGCGTTGTCCGCGATGCAGAAGGTGAGCGCGCGGACGTGGTCGGCGATGCGGCGGAGGCGCGAGGACTGCTCGGTGCCGGGCGTGTAGGTGAGCCCGAGGACCTGGCAGCCGGCGCCGATGATGACCCTGAAGACGTCGGTCTCGAAGTTGGAGTGGACGCCCTGGAGGACGGCGCCGAAGCGCTCGAGGCCGGCGCCCGTGTCGATGTTCTTCTGCGGAAGGGGATTGAGGACGCCGCCGTCCTGCCGGTCGAACTGGGTGAAGACGAGGTTCCAGATCTCCATCCAGCGGTTGCAGCCGCAGGTAATGTCGCAGCCGGGCTGGCCGCAGCCGTACTTGGGGCCGAAGTCGTAGTAGATCTCGCTGCAGGGGCCGCAGGGGCCGTTGGGGCCCTGCGAGGGGGCGTTGGCGGGCCAGAAGTTGTCGCCCTCGCCGAGCCGGTGGATCTTGGCGGCAGGGAGGCCGATCTCATCGTTCCAGATCTCGTAGGCCTCGTCGTCTTCTTTGTAGACCGAGATGGTGAGCTTCTCGGCGGGGATGTTCATCTCCTGGTTCACGAACTGCCAGGCCCAGGTGATGGCCTCGCGCTTGAAGTAGTCGCCGAACGAGAAGTTGCCCAGCATCTCGAAGAAGGTGTGGTGCCGCGCGGTGCGGCCCACGCTCTCCAGGTCGCCGGTGCGCAGGCATTTCTGGCTGGTCGTGGCGCGCTTGAAGGGGAGGGTGCCGCGGCCGAGGAACATGTCCTTGAACTGGTTCATCCCCGCGCCGGTGAAGAGGAGCGAGGGGTCGTTGGCCGGCACGAGCGAATCCGAGGGGTAGGGCGTGTGCCCGCGCTTCTTGAAGAAGTCGATGAAGCGTCCGCGGATCTCGTCCAACGTCATCATAAGGGGGGTGAATTATCGGCCGACCCCTCGCACCTGTCAAGGTCCCCGTGGGCTGATATCATGGTGGAGATGGACCTCCCGCGCCGCCGCTCCCCCTGGAGGATCGCCCTCTCATTCCTCCTCGTACTCGCGGGCATCGTGGGCGGCTTCGTGGCCTGGGTCCGCCACAGCATCGACCGCCGCTGGGCGGAGTTCGAGCATGAGGTGGCGGCGCTCGTCGCGGAGGCGGATGCCCGGGACGGCCCGCGCCCGGTCCTTCGGGGAGAGCCCGAACCCGGCAATGTGTGGGACCTGTATCTAGTGGCCGGCGAGAGGGTCCGGGCGTCGCGTGAGCCGATCGGGCAGATGTCGAGCACCCTGAATCGGGGGCTTGGGCTCGACGAGGCGGAACGGAAGCTTGCTCGCCGATTCGCCCAGGAAGTCGAGACGGCGCGCGCCGGCACCCGTCGGAGCGTCGTGCGTCCTGACTTGTTCGGGGAGAATCGGTTGGACGCCAAGCCCAGTGTCAATGACCTCATCATCTACCCGGAGATCCTGGGACGCGCGCGGAGCCGGATGCTTGTCGAGGCCGGGCAACCTCGGGCCGCCGCCGACCTGCTTCTCGACCTGTGCCTCATGAACCGTGACTTGATGGCCAGCGGGGTATGGTACACCGAACTGGTTGGGTTGGAGGAGTGCTGCAGGGTCTTGGGGGAACTCTCGGCCGTGGTTGCGGGGGGGGCGCTCTCCCGGGATGATGTCCAGGCCGTGGCAGGGTGTCTCGAGCGGCTGGAGGGCATGCTGCCCGGTGCCGCTGATTTCTTCCGAAACGAACGGGCGCGCGTCGGGGTGATCCTGCTCCGGGCGGAAAGGGAAGGCCGTCCTCTCGAAGGCAGCTCCCGCCGGGACTGGCGCTCGCTGTTCTCCAGCCGCGCCCGGGCGCTGCAGACCCGGCGCCTGCTCGAGGATCGGATCCTGGAGGCGGCCGCCCGCGAGTCCGTGCCGTGGACGGCCCCCGGCCCGTTGGAGTCCGCGACCGCGCGCGAGCGGGATTTCCTGCCGGATCATGGCAAGTACCTCGTGCGCCGGTTGCCCAAGTGGGGCATCTCTTCTCGCGAACTCCGCGCGCGGCTGCGCCTCCTCCAGATGGCGTGTGCGCATCTCACGGAGGTCGAGGTGCCGTCGCTTGAAGATCCGTTCGGCGAGAAGCTGCGAACGCGGGTCGAAGATGGTCGCCTTCGGGTCTGGAGCGTCGGAGTGGACGGGAAGGACAACGGCGGCAGCGGGGACGACCTGATGCTCGAGGTGACGCCGTGACGGAAGTGCGTCCGGGCCGGAAGCGCCGCTGGGGGGCTTGGCTGATTCTCCTCGGCGCGCTCGCGGCGGCGGGCGGCGGGGTCGGGGTCTGGATCGACCGCGCGGCCGAACGGCGCTGGGAGAGCATGGTCCGCCGCGTCGTCGGGCTCAAGGCCGAGGCTGAGGGGAGGGACGGCGCCCGGTCGGTCTTCGGGGAACCGATCGAAGGCGACGTGTGGGTGGATTTCAAGAAGGCAAAGGACTTCGTCAATCGCTACGACCTGGCGGAAGGGATCGACCTGCGAACGGAAGACCTTGTCTCCGATCCCGACTTGACAGGGCTCGACGTCCAAGGCGAGGTCCGCACGCTCCTGGAGCGCGGGGTCCGAAGCCGGCAGGCCCGCCTTCCCGACGAGGCTCGGCGTGGCCTGGAGTGCTGGTATCTCATCGCGGTGACGGCAGTCGTCACCCAGGAGGTCATGCGGCTGGACAGGGTGGGGCGTTCGAGCGACGCAGTGCGACTCCTGTTGACCTGGTGCCAGTTCTCGCGCGACTTCGCCCACGAATCGAGCGCCGTGACCGAAGGCCAGGCGTTCAGGTCCTACCGGGACGCCCTTGAGGGGCTCAAAGCGGCCGTGCTCGCACCCACGCTCTCCCGGCCGGACTTCGAGGAGGCCGAGCGGCGCTTGGAGATCCTGGAGCGGAACTTCCCC
>JAHFOZ010000441.1 GCA_023261405.1 Planctomycetota bacterium | reverse complement strand
CGTTCGACTTCATCAGGTAGGCGTAGCAGGGGTCGTTGTTGATGACGAGCTCGTAGATCTTCTGCAGCCCGTACGTGTAGCCCTTCTGAAGCTCCTCGTACTCCATGCCGAAGCGCCAGTGCGGGTACCGGGTGGGGAAGCCGCCAAAGCTGGCGATCTCGTTCATTCCGTCGAAGCTCACGAGCTCGAAGACCGTGCGGAAGGGCGTCAGGCCGTACCCGCGGGCGTGCCCCAGGATTTCCTCCTGCGCCCGGCGGATCTCGTCCGCCTGGGTGGGGCGCCGCTTCCGCTCGCGCTTCCGGGCCGCCTCCATGCCGCTACTTCCCCTTCCCCAGGAAGTCCCGGATCGAGTCGAGGATGCCGTCCTTGTCGCGGATCTCGCTGGTGATCAGATGCGGGTGCTTCGGGAAGCGCTCGTCCAGGTCCTTCTTGAACTGGCCGCTCCCGTAGGCGCTCTTCACCTGGCCGTAGCAGAACATGTTGGTCCTCGGGTAGACCTCGTTCTCCAGGAGTTCCATGCACTTCCGGGTGTCCTCGCTCCCCCAGTTGTCGCCGTCGGAGAAGTGAAAGGGATAGACGTTCCACTCGTCGGGGTGAAAGTCCTTCCGGATGAGATCCGCGCAGAGCTGGTAGGCGCTGGAGATCTTGGTGCCGCCCGACTCCTTGATGTGGTAGAAGGTCTCCCGGTCCACCTCCTTGGCCGAGGCGTCATGGACGATGTACCGGCTCTCGAGCTTCCGGTACTGGGAGCGGAGCCACGCGTCGATCCAGAAGGCCTCGATGCGCACGATCTCCTTCTGCTCGTCGCCCATGGAGCCCGAGACGTCCATCATGTAGATGATGACGGCGCTGTTCTGCGGAACCTCCTTGAGCTTCCGGGACCGGTAACGCTTGTCCTCGCGCACGGGGACGATCACCGGGTTCTCGGCATCGTAGATCCCCATGGCCACCATCCGCTTGAGGGCCTCCCGGTAGCTGCGCTTGAAGTGGCGCAGGCTCTCCGGGCCGGCGCGTGCGACTCCGGTGTACTTCGCCCGGCTGGCGAGGATCGCGTTGCGGCCCTTGGGCTGGATGCGCGGCAGGGCCAGTTCCTCGCCGAGGATCTGCGCGAGTTCCCCGAGGGTGAGTTCCACCTCGAGCATGTGCTCGCCCGGGGCGTCGCCCGCCCCGTGGCCGTGCTGCGGATCGCCGGCCGCCACCGGGGTGCCCGCCTCCCCCTCCCCCTGCCCCACTCCCGACCGGTCGTTCTTCCCGAAGCGGAACGTGGGGATGCGGATCTGCGGGAGGGGGATCGAGATAAGGTGCTTGCCCTTCTTCCCGATCATCTCCCCGTGGGAGACGTACTTCCGGAGGTCCTTCTTCACCAGGCCCCGGATGATGTCCCGGAACCTGGCGTGGTCCTTCTCGATCCTCTTGATGTACGTGTTCGTGCGATCCATAGGCCAGCTCGTCGCTTGCAGCTCGCAGCTCGTACCCCAAAGCGGGCACCAGGCTCCGAGCTACGAGCTACCCGCTTCGTACTCCTTCATTCCTTGGAGGACCCCCGAGCGAAGATGCTCGCCACGAACGACAGCACGTCCGTAGAGCACGTGTCGCAGTAGCCGTAGCCCTTCACGAGCCGGCTCTTCACGATATCGATCTTCTCCTGCGTCTCCTTGTCCACCACGCCCGAGACGAGGCTGCTGAGCTTGATGGTGTCCTTCTGGTCCTCGAAGAGCTTCAACTCCAGGGCCTTCTGGAGGCGCTCGTTCGACCGGTAGTGGAACTTCTTCCCCTCCACCGCCAGGGCGCCGATGTAGTTCATGACCTCGCGACGGAAATCGTCCTTCCGGCTCTCGGGGATGTCGATTTTCTCCTCCACCGAGCGCATGAGGCGCTCGTCCGGCTCCTCGTCCTGGCCGGTGTACTTGTTCTTCACCTTCTGCCGCTGGGTGCAGGCCTTGACGTTGTCGATGTAATTCATGAAGAGGCGCGAGATCGCCTCCTCATCGGCGCAGATCGCCCGCTGGACCTCGTTCTTGACGATGTCCTCGTACTCCCCCTTCGCGTCGGCGAGCAGCTCCTTGAAGCGCTTCTTCTGCTCCTCGCTCGAGATGAGCGAGTGGTGATGGAGGCCCTCCTCGAGCTCGTTGAGCACCATGAAGGGGTTCACGCAGCCGCCCTCGTCCACCTTGACGAGCGCGTTGGAGATTTTGTCCTGGATGAAGCGGGGGGAGATGCCCTCCATGCCCTCGCGGTGGGCCTCGTCGCGCAGCTCCTTGATGTTGTCCTCCGTGTAGCCCGGCAGCGTCTTCCCGTTGTAGAGCTTGAGCTTCTGCATCAGGGTGAGGTTGGCCTTCTTGGGCTCCTCCAGACGCGTGAGCACCGCCCACATGGCGGCGATCTCCAGCGTGTGCGGGGCCACGTGCTTGCCCCGGATCCGCTCCGGATTGTAGTCGCGGCGGTAGATCTTGACCTCGTTGTCCAGCTCGAGGTTGTAGGGCACGTCGATCTTGACCGTGCGGTCCCGGAAGGCCTCCATGAGCTCGTTGTTCTGCAGCCGCTTGTACTCGGGCTCGTTGGTGTGGCCGATGATGACCTCGTCGATGTCCGTCTGGGCGAACTTCTTGGGCTTGATGGCGTGCTCCTGGGAGGCGCCCAGCAGGTCGTAGAGGAAGGCGACGTCGAGCTTGAGGACCTCGATGAACTCGATGACGCCCCGGTTGGCCACGTTGAACTCGCCGTCGAAGTTGAAGGCGCGGGGGTCGGAGTCGGAGCCGTACTCGGCGATCTTCCGGTAGTTGATGTCCCCGGTGAGCTCGGTGGAATCCTGGTTCTTCTCGTCCTTGGGCTGGAAGGTGCCGATGCCCACGCGGTCCTTCTCGGAGAGGACCATGCGCTTCACGCGGACGTGCTTGATCGTCTCCCTCCAGTCGCCCTGGTACTTCTTCATGAACTCGTTGAAGGTCCGGCGGCAGGAGGGGCAGAGGTCCCCCTCCACCCGGATCGGGTAGCTCCCCTCGAACGAACGGTTGAGCTCCTTGAGGATGATCTCCCGCACCTCGGCGGGCAGCAGCCGCAGCGGCTCCTCGTGCATGGGACAGTCGTTCCACGCGCCGGGCTCCTCCGCGTCCTCCCAGCCGAAGGTGTAGAGGGCGCCCTCCCGGGTCCGCGAGTAGCTCTCGAGGCCCTTCTTGATCAGCCGCGCCATGGTGGACTTCGAACTCCCCACGGGGCCATGGAGGAGCAGGATGCGGCGCTCCGTCCCGTACCCGTGCGCGGCCGACTTGAGGCAGTTCACGAGGTGCATCAACGACTCTTCCAGGCCGAAGATCGAATCGCGGCCGGCGGCCATCGGGTCCTTGAAGAAGTGATAGCGCACGAGCGCCTCACGGTTCTTCTCAAATTCCTCGTAACCGTACGAGAGGATCATGTCGTAGATGCGCTGGAAGGAATTCCGCGCCACGCGCGGGTTCTCGGAGATGATCTTGAGGTAGTCGTCGAACGACCCCTCCCAGTGGAGTTCCTGGTAGGTCTTCTTGTCGAGGGCCTTGTCCACGACCCCGAGAAGACGGCTCGCAAGATCCTGACCCATGGCCTGCACCTCGTTCAACTTCAACAAAGAGCGCGCACCCCGCTTGCGGGGGTAAAGAGCGCGGAACGTCAGGGACGGAGACTCAGCGCGGGCGACTCACGGCTGATTCGCAAAGAACATCGGCGTGCTGCTTCCCCTCGCCTATGGATTATACGACACACCCGGAGGAATTGCGAGGCGACGAATCCGGCGGCGCCGGGAGCTCAGGACCGCGCGGCCAGCGCCACGAAGATGACAGGGGCCTTTGGGCCGCAGGGACTTACGTCGTAAGCCGGATCGGGCTCGAGTTCCCCCAGCGTCGCCAGCGACGCGCGTCGAAAGCGCCGGATGGGAACGAAAGCCCTCAGGAGGCGCTTCCCGAGCTCCTTCATCTCGAACGCCGCGGCCCCCCTCCGGTCCAGCAGGATCTGCCCATGGAGTTCGACGCGGAAGGGGCGCAACACCCGGAGGAATTCCTTCCGGTTGAACTCCCTCACGTGGTGACGCTGCAGCGGCCGCGGCGAGCGCGGCGTCCAGAGTTCCCGGTTGGGGGTCGAGACGATAAAGAGCCCGCCCGGGCGCAGCACCCGCGCGCACTCCGCCACGAAGCGCTCGGGGTCGGGCACGTGCTCGATCGTCTCGAAAGACACGACGGTGTCGAAGATCCGGCCGAAGGGCAGGCGGGCCGCATCGGCGGCAACACGCCGCTCGGTGTAGCGCCCCGCGTAGCGCAAGGCCTCGAGCGAGAGGTCCACGCCCACGGCCCCCAGCATCGCCGTCCCGTAGCCGGTGCCGCAGGCCACGTCGAGCACCCTCCCCCGCGCGCGCGCGCGGGCGAAGCGATACCGCCCGAGGTGCTCCTGGAGAGAGGCCTCGACCGCCCCCTCCGGGACGAGGCGCTCTTCCTCGAAGGTCACCCGGGTCACACGACCCGG
>JAHFOZ010000037.1 GCA_023261405.1 Planctomycetota bacterium | reverse complement strand
CGGGCCCCACCGAGGGAAAGACCGAGAAGGACGGCTGCACGCTCATCAGCTCGAAGCAGGGCGAGACGACCACCGAGGCCGCGCTGAAGGGCGAGAAGGTCGCCGTCAAGACGGCCGACGGCTGGAAGGCCGGGTCGGAGCTTCAGCCCGCGGCGGGAGGCGGCCAGCAGGGCCGCCGGGACCCCGCGGTGGGCATGGCCTCGCGCCTGAAGACCTTCAAAGCGCCGGCGGCGGACGCCCAGGCGCTCGTGGAGCTGGTCGCGGAGCTCAAGGAGGAGGACGGCGCGCTCGCGGGCGCCCTCTCCGAGCAGGGCGCGAAGGACCGCATGTCCTTCGGCGGCCGCGGCGGCAACGCCCAGCGCGCCCCGCAGATCGCCGACCCCAAGGGCTCGGCGAAGTTCTGGATCAAGGACGGCGTGCTCGTGAAGTACGAATACAAGCTTTCCGGCAAGATGACCGTAGGCCAGAACAACCAGGAGATCCAGATCAACCGGACCACGACGGTCGAGATCAAGGACGTGGGCACGACCAAGGTCGAGGTGCCCGAGGACGCGAAGAAGAAGCTGGAGTAATCAGAGGAGTCTTTGCGGGGTTCCCCCCCGGAAGGCCGGGGGGGAGCCCCGATCGCCTGAATCTATGAGGGCTGCAATGCTGAGACGCTTGCTCGCGGTGGGTGCGCTGGCGGTCCTGGTCGCCTCGGTCGAGGCGCAGGAGGCCGGCGAAGAGAAGAAGTTGCGGTTCACGTTCAAGGAGGCCTCGCTGGACGCGGTCCTCCAGTTCGTGAGCCAGCACACGGGCTGGATTTTCGTCGTGGAGAAGACCGTCTCGGGAAAGATCGAGGCGGTGAGCGATACGGACGTGCCGGTCTCCACGTGCCTGGACTTCCTGAATCTGGTCCTGAAGCGCCACGGCGTGACGATCCCGAACCAGTACTCCCCCCGGCTCCCGCGGCCCGGCGAGATCCTCAGGGTCCAGGACGTGGACGAGGCCAAGCGCCGGAACATCGAGATCCACGTGGGCGGCGACCCGGACCTCATCCCGATCCTCGAGAGCGTGCGCACCCAGATCATCCCCCTCAAGGCGGTCAACGTGGTGGAGGTCAACAAGGAGCTGGGCGAGCTGCTCAAGAGCTCGATGGGGGCGGACGGCCAGATGGCGGTGTCCACCTACTCGAACTCCATCGTGTTCACCGGGCGCTCGGACGGCATCAACCGCGCCGCGCGGATCCTGCGGGTGATCGACGTGAGCGCGTCGGGCGAACTCAAGGTCCGCGTGTTTCCGCTCAAGAACGCCGACGCCACCGAGACGGCCAAGGTCCTCAACGAGGTCTTCAAGAAGGAGGCCCAGGCCGGCCAGACCGGGCAGCAGAACCCCATGCAGGGCTTCATGAACATGTTCCGCGGAGGCGGCGGCGAGGGCGGGCGCGGCGGCGGGCCGGGAGGCAGCGGCCCCTCGGCGCGTGCGCTGGCCCACGAGATGGTCCGGATCACCGCGGAGCCGCGCACGAACTCGGTGGTCGTCTCGGCCACCGAGGACAACCTGAAGATCATCGAGGAGCTGATCCTCAAGCTCGACGACAAGGCGGCCGCGGCGATCAAGCTGAAGCTCTACGCGCTCCGCTATGCCGACGCGACCAACTCCGCCAAGCTGATCAACGACATCTTCGCGGACACCCCCACGAACCAGCAGTCGGGCCGCAACGGCGGCGGGGGCCGCGGCGGCCCGCAGCTGCCCGTCTGGATGGGCGGCCAGGCCGGGAGCGCCGCCGAGCCGCAGGGCGCCACCAAGGAGGTCCGCGCGGTGGCGGACATCCGCACGAACTCCGTGCTGGTCGCCGCGAGCGAGCAGAAACTCCTCCTCATCGACAAGCTCATGGAGGAGGTGGACCGGCAGATCAACGACCTCCTCGAGGTTAAGATCTACAAGCTGCAGAACGCCGACCCGGCCATCATGGCGACGGTGCTCCAGGCGCTTTTCCGCCCGCAGATCACCGCCACGCAGAACTCGGGGTCCGGGTCCACGCGCGGCAATCAGGGGAACCAGGCCGGCGGGGGCGGCGGGATGGCCCAGATGTTCGGGATGGGCGGCGGCCGCCAGGGCGGCGGCCAGGCGCAGTCGAACCCCCTGCTCCCCAGCCAGGAGATCGAGATCACCTCGGACGTGCGCACGCGCTCGGTGATCGTCAAGGCCTCGCGGGAGTACATCGCCGTCATGGATGACGTGGTGAAGCAGCTCGATTCCGACCCCACGGAAACGGCCCAGACCCGCTTCATCCGCCTGAAGTCCGCCAACGCCACGAACGTGGCCACCGCGATCCAGAACCTGATGCGCGGGACGGGGACGGGCACCTCGGGGGCCTCGGCCCTCACGGGGCGCACGGGCCTGCAGGGGCAGACCAGCCAGCCCAACCAGGGCATGAACGGCCGGAACAACGGGAACGGAAACATGCAGAACAGCTCGGGGGGCTCCACGCGCAGCGGGACGAGCTCGCCCACCCGCTCGGGCACGAACCTCGGGCCCCTCGACCCGCAGGATCCCCCCGCGGCGGCGATGCCGCAGGATCAGGACGAGCTCCAGCGCCGCAGCATTGAAGGGACGCTGGACATCGTGCCCGACCAGGAAAACAACGGCATCATCGTCCGGGGCTCGCCCCGCAACTTCCAGGCGATCCAGGCGCTCGTCGAGGAGATGGACCGGCCGCGCCCCCAGGTCCTGATCAAGGTGCTGATCGCCGACGTGACGCTCGACGAAAACACCCAGTTCGGGGTGGAGGGCTTCTGGGAGAACAAGATGCACGTGCGGGGCGGCGACCTCGCCACGAACCGCCTTGGCACCGATTTCGCGCTCGCGACCCAGGGCTTCAGCTACCTCCTCACGGGCGACGAGTTCCAGGCCTCGCTCAACATGTTCGCCAGGGAGGGCCGGCTCAAGGTGCTCGCCACGCCGCGCATCCTCGCGCTGGACAATCAGACGGCGAACATCAGCGTGGGCAAGGAGGTGCCCCGCATCTCGAACACCACGGTGAACCAGCTCGGCAACACGGTGAACACGGTGCAGTACGAGAACATCGGCATCCTGCTCGACGTGACGCCGCTGATCAACCCCGACGGGCTGGTGACGCTCACGGTCGCCCCGGAGATCTCGGACGTCGCCTCGGAGAGCGAGAGCGTGGAGATCTCCCCCGGCGTGAGGAATCCCACGTTCAACGTGAACCGGGCGTCCACCACGGTGGCGGTGCGGAACGGCACGACGGTCGTGATCGGCGGCCTGATCCGCGAGACGATGGACGACTCGGTGCAGAAGATCCCGGTCCTCGGGGATATCCCGCTCATCGGGACCTTCTTCTCGAACACCACGCAGCGCAAGGTCAAGCGCGAGCTCATGATCTTCCTCACGCCGTACGTGGCGTTCACCGCGCGGGAGCTGGAGGAGATCACCCAGCTGGAGAAGTCGAAGCTGAAGCTCATGGACCCCCGGGACATCCAGGCGGAGAGCGACACGTGGCTAGATCGCATGCGCTAAGGACTGAGCCGCAGAGGGTCGGGACCAGGTCTGCCCTGCAGGGGCAGCGGGTCACGAGCCTGCGAGTCGAAGGAGTAACGATCATCCTGCTCCTCGCGGCCTCAGGGTGCGCGACCTCGGGGTCCTCGGCGGATCCGGAGGCGGCGCGCGGCTACCTCGAGGAGGGGAGGGCCGTCGCGAAGAGGGGCGACCATCTCGGGGCGGTGTCGCTCTACGGCAAGGCGATCGCCGCGAACCCTGAGTTTCCCGAGGCCTATTACGAACGGGGGCGCTCGAAGGTCCGGCTGCGCCGCGACCCGGTGACCCAGGGCGACGTGCGGGCCATGGAGGAGGACGCGTACCGGGACTACTCGCTCGCCCTCAAGTACAACCCCGCCTACGCGGACGCCTACTTCAACCGGGCGATGCTCCTCTCCAGCCGGGCGCAGTATCGCGCGGCGACGGAGGACCTGCTGAACGCCTCGCGGTTCAACGCCAAGGACCCCGAGGCGCACTATTACATCGGGTGGCTCTACGAGACCTACTTCCAGGACAAGCTCGCCCTGGCGTACCAGCACTACGAGAAGTATGTGGAGCTGGGCGGGCCCGACCCCGAGGTGGGCCGCAAGGTCGCGCTCTGGAAGCAGATGGCCCCCGCGGGGACGGCGGAGAAGCCTTCCAAGGCCCCCACCCCGGAAGAGGAGCAGAAGGCCCGCGAGCTGCACCAGGAGCTCATGAAGCTCCTCAAGGACGGTAAGAAGGACGAAGCGTCGAAGGCCTTCGAGAAGCTGATGGCCGGGTACGGCCACACCCGCTACGTCCAGGACCAGATTCGCGCGCTCGAGGCGCTGCGCGGCTATTTCAAGAAATGAAGGGGCTCGCCCTGAGCCTGGTCGAGGGGGTGTTTCCGGTCCTCGTTCTCTTGCAGGACCCGGGGTCCGATGCCGATCGGATCCGCGCGAAGACCCCTCTCACCGAGCTTGAGCGGAAGGCCTACTCGTTCCCCCCGGCCCCCGCCGCCAAGCCCCGCGCGGCGTACACCCTGGCGGTCGTCCCGGTCTCGTTCGCGGACCGGAAGATCGGGGAGTCCGACCTCTCCGCCTTCTTCTTCGAGAAGCTGGCGGCTTACTACAAGGCCGCCTCGGGCGGGACCTTCACGCTCTCCGGCAGGGTCCTCGCACCGGTGACGCTGCCGGTGGAGAAGGCGAAAGCCCGGGAGAAGGACTTCGTGGCGGCGCTCCCGGCGGCCGGGGGCTGCGATGGAGTGGCGTTCGTCGCGGCGGGCCCGGTGGGGCCGCGCGGGTCGGCGCTCTGGCCGCACAAGGAGTCGGCCCGCGGGATCGACTACGTGGTCCTCCCGGAGGAGGCGGGCGCCCGGGCGCTCGGGGTCGCGGCCCACGAGACGATGCATCTCCTGGGGTTCTCCGACAAGTACGACGACGAGAAGGCCTCCGTGGGAGCCGCCTGCATCCTGGGGACGGGCTACCTGGAGAAGGTCCCCTCGCCCCCTTGCGCCGACTGCCGCGTGAAGCTGGGCTGGACGGCGGCCGCGCCGCTCGATCCGCGGAAGCCCGCGGCGATCGTGATGGCGCCCGGCCCCCCGCGCGCGCTCCGCATCGATCTGAATGCGGACGCCACGGAGTCGCTGCTCCTGGAGCTGCGCGAGCGGCTCTTCGTCTGGCACGTGGGCGGCGGGACGAAGATCGAACTCGTGGGGAGCTATCCTGCAGAGTCGCGCGACCGGCTCACGCCCCTCTCCGACCCGCCCTTCCGCGGTCGCACGCTCGGCTCGCGGCCCGTCTGGATCACCGACATCCGCCTCGAGGACGGCCGCGCCTGGTTCCGCGTGGGGCCGGATGCGCCCCTCACCCCCGCCGAGGAGGTCCGCCGCGCCTCGGTCGGCAAGCGCCTGGGCGACTGATTACTTCGCCTCATACCAGACGCGGACAATCTGGTGCCAGGTCGCGGCGTTGCCGGTGTCGAGCGAGCCGTCCGCGGTGCCCTCCTCACCCTCGTCCCAGACGTTGGGCAGGAGGACCGTCTCGACGTTGAGGGGCCGGATGGCGCTGTCGCGGAGCCACGCGCCCGCCGCCTCCGCCGCCTTCTCGAACGACTCGTAATCCTCGGCGCTGAAGAAGCCCCCCCTGGTTTTCCGGCGCGGCGCGAAGTCCTTGAACCGGAGCATCAGTCCTCCATGTCGAAGAGATTCCGGGTCCAGGCCTGGAGCAGCATGTGGGGCCACGGCCTTCGCTCCTGGAACCAGGTCCGGCCGCAGCCCGGGCACACCGAGCCCGGGGAGTCCCAGGTGACGACACAGCCGCCGCGCACCCGTTCCGTCCCGGGCTCCCCATCGACGATGAAGGTCCGGCCGTCCGGGAGGACCTTGCGGCGATCCCCGGGGAAGGATCCGCACGACGCGTAGCCGTAGGAATACTTCAGCACCCTGTTTCCGCAGTCGCTGCACCTTCCGTCGGCGGGCGGCGCCTCCCTCCAGGGCCAGAAGACCAGGCATCCCCCGAAGACCAGGAGCGTGCCGAGGAAGACCCAGCCCGTCATCTTGAGGACGCGAAGGTTCCACGCGGCGGTCACAACCGGATTATATCCCGGGGCCGCTATTTGGGCCGGAGGGATTCCAGGTAGGCGAGCAGGGAGGCGAGGTCCGCGGCCGTCAGGGGATCCGCGAGGCCCGAGGGCATCATCGAGGTCTCGCGCTGGACACGCTTGTCGATGTCCTTGAGCGGGAGGACCGTCGCGACGCCCTGCAGGTCGCGGATCTCCACCTCGTCGCCCGACTCCCGGACGATGAAGCCCTCGTGGCTCGCGCCGCTCCTCATCAGGAACCCGTGGGTGGTGAAGCCCTGCGCGATCTTGGCGTTGGGGGCCAGGATCGACTCGAGGATCTCCGCGCGGCCGTAGCGGGCGGCCACGTCCCCGAGGAAGGGGCCCCGCGGCGGGTCGCCCGGCGCGACCGTGTGGCAGGCGTTGCAGCCCTGGCGGAGGTAGAGCTGGGCGCCGAGCTTCGCGTCGCCTTTCTCCGCCAGCGCGGCCGCCGCGGCCTTCTCGAGGGAGAGGCCCTTCAACGGCGTGCCCTGCGACGGCCGGTCGAGCTTCAGCTCCTTCGCCGCCGCGAGCGCCGCGTCGCGGACCGCCGGCCGCGAGTCCTTCTGGTGGAGGCGCACGGCGTGGGCCCAGGCGTCGAGCTTCGCCGCACCGATGGCCCGGAGGATCAGCGCGGCGTCGTCGGTCTTCCACGCGGCCTCGACGGCCCGGTCGACTGCCTCCTTCGCCTCCCTGGGCGTCTCCTTCCGCAGCGCCGCGTGCAGGAGGACGCCCCAGGCCAGGTCGCGTCGGCCGGGCTCGGAAGCGGAGGCGAGGCGCACGAACCAGGGGACGTTCTTCGCGTGCCGCGCGTCGCGCAGGAATTCCTCCCGCACGCGCTTCAGTTCATCGGGGAGCTTCGAGGCCGAGAGGACGCGCACCGCCGCCTCCAGCGCCTCGGGACGGTCGGCCAGCTTGAGCAGGCCTCCGAGCGCCCGCGCCCGCAGACGCGCGTCCGTGTCCGAGGACGCCGCGCCCTCAAGGAGCGGGACCGCCTCGGGGGGGATCGTGGACCCCTGCGCGACCAGGTCCGCCGCCACGGGCCGGAACGAGGCATCCTCTGCGGCCAGCTTTAGCAGGCGCGCCGTGGTCCCCTCGAGCGCGATCTTGTGGCGCCGGAGCTCGACCAGCAGGACTTTCGCCCGCGCGACGTCCGCGCGGTCCAGCGCCTCCTGGAGGGCCTTCGCGATCCGCGGGGTCTCGCTCCACGCGACCGGCTTGAAGTACGGCCCCGACGTGTCGGGCCGCGTGCCCCACCACTTCCCCTCCCAGTCCGCCTCGCGCGAGTGGAGCCGGCAGAGCGCCTTGAGGACGGCAGGATCGTCGATCTTCGGGAGGAGGCCGTCGACGACCCTGGGATCATGGATTTCCTGAAGGACCCGGAGGTTCCCCGCTTTCAGGCAGGCCTCGATCGGGCGGAGCGAGACGAGCGAGCGGACCGCCGCGTGGGCGACGAGCGGGTCGGGGTCGGCCGCGGCTCCGAGCAGCGCCTCCGTGCCCTCGGGCTTTCCCAGTCGGCCGAGCCCCGCCGCCGCCTGGAGGCGGACGCGCGGGTCCGAATCCCTCAGACCTTCGATGAAAGGCTCGATCGGCACCCCGGAGAGCTCGCCTTTCCGGTCGGCCAGGGCGCGGAGCGCGGACTCGCGGAGCGCAGGGTCCTTCGCGAGGCGGAGGAGCGTCTCGTGCGAGCGCGCGCCCTGGAGCTGCTTGAGCGTGAAGAGCCCCGCGATCCTCGCCGGCAGGGGGCCCGGGGCGGCGGCGAGCGCCTCGATCCCCGCGGAGACCTTGGCGCCGCGGCGCAGGATCTCGCGCTGCGCCTGGAGCCGGAGCACGGCGCCCGGGGCCGCGAGGTGTTTCACGAGCTCGTCGTCGGAAGCCTTCCGGAGCTCGGGCGCGGGCTTGGCATCCCCGGACACAACGCGCGCCACGTAGCCCACGTTCGGGCCGGCGTAGGTGAACATCCCGTTCCGCCAGCTCGCGAGGTAGACGCGACCCGAGGCGTCCACGTCCATGTCCGTGGGGCGCGGCATCTCGACGAAGGTCTGCTGCCCGGCCTTGAACCCCGCGCCGCGCGGCTCGAGGGAGTGCCGGTAGACGATGCTGCGGCCCCAGTCGCAGGTGTAGAGAGCGCGGCCGAGCCCGGGCTCGTCCACGAAGAGCGAGCCGCAGGGCGAGCCGCCGCCGTAGTCGGCGAGCGGGGCGACGATCTCGTCGGCGAAGTTCTGGAAGAGCGAGGGGTAGCCGTAGACGCCGGAGGGGATGACGTGCGAGAGCCGGACGTTCCAGCCGCCGCCGTCGTTCGTGTTGTCGCGCGTGAAGGCGTCGAGTTCGGGGCTGAGCGCGACGTCGTAGATGTTGCGGAGGCCGGTGGCGAAGACCTCGAGCTCGCTCCCGTCGGGGCGGACGCGCGCCACGCCGCCGCCCATGAGCTTCGCCGATCCGCCGTCCCTCCCCTGGGCCTTGACGAACCCATAGTCGCCGACCGCGATGTAGAGCCAGCCGTCGACCCCGAGGGCCATGCCGTTCGTGGTGTGGTCGGCGCCGCGGAACTTGAGGTCGAAGCCGAGGCCCTGGACGACGATCTCGGAGCGCTCGGCGACGCCGTCGCCGTCCTCGTCGAAGAAGGTGCGGATACAGGGCGGGTGGAGGACGTGGAGCCGGCCGGCATCCCAGACGAGGCCGCGCGGGCTGTCGACGTTGGCGGCGAAGACGGTGAACCGGTCGGCGCGCCCGTCGCCGTCCGTGTCGACGCAGCGGACGATGCGGCCGCGGCCGGGCTTGGCGTCGATGGACCCGTTCTCGTCGATCCCCACGAAGAGCTCCCCCGTGGGGGCCACGGCGACGCAGGTGGGATAGCCCACGTCGGGCGGCGCGGCGAAGATCGTGACCTTGAACCCTGCGGGAGCCTTCGTCTGGGCGAGGAGCTCGGCCTCGGAGGGCTTCTTGTCCTTGTCCTGCGGGGCCGCGAGGGCCAGGGCGGCGGCGAGCGCGAGGCGAAGCATGATGTCCCTCAATATCGCCCGGCGCCCGGGTTGCTACAGGAGCTCGCGGATCGGGGTGCCGCCGTCGATCGCGGCCACGGGGCGGCCCTGGTGGTTCAGGAAGGCGATCGACGGGTCGATCCCGAGGGCGTGGTAGATCGTGGCGTGGATGTCCTGCGGGGTGATGGGGCGCTCGATGGGCGCCTCGCCCTTCGCATCGGTCGAGCCCACCACGACGCCGCCCTTCACGCCGCCGCCGCCCAGGAGGCAGAACATGGAATTCCCCCAGTGGTCGCGGCCCGGCGTGCCGCGGCCGCTGCCGTCGTTCATGCGCGGCGTGCGCGAGAACTCGCCGCAGAGGACCACGAGGGTCTTCTCCCAGAGTCCGCGCGCGGCGAGGTCCTCGAAGAGCGTGCCCACCGCCGCGTCCACCTTGGGCAGGAGGTTTTCCATGCCCGCCTTGAGGTCCCAGTGGTGGTCCCAGCCGCCGTAGTGCACCGTGGTGAAGGTCACCCCCGCCTCGGCCAGGCGGCGTGCGAGGAGCGTGGACTGCCCCCAGTTGTGCCGGCCGTAGCGTTCGCGGAGCTTCTCGTCCTCGCTCGAGAGGTCGAAGGCCTTCCGGACTTCGGCGCTCGTCACGAGCTCGTAGGCCTGCTTCTCGAAGTGGTCCATCGCGTCGAACGTGTGGGAGATGTCCACGTCCTTGCGGAGCGTGTCGAAACTCTTCTGGAGCGAGCGACGGTCGCCCATGCGGTCGATGGTGAGTCCGCCGGGCAGCTTGAGGTTCCGCACCTGGAAGTCCTTGCTGTTGGGGTCGCCGTCCGTCTCGAAGGGGTCGAAGTGCTGGCCGATGTAGTTCGCGCCGAAGTATCCGGGGCGGAGGCCCACGCTGCTGCCGTAGGGCACCGCGACGTAGGCGGGCATGCCCGACGTCCGCGCGCCGGCGGTCCGGGCCACGATCGAGCCGATCCCGGGCGAGCGACCGGTGGTGTCGCTGCCCGTGGCGCCCCAGCGGCCCGTGAGCATCACATGCGCGCCGGCGAAGTGGTCGCCGTTGTCGTGGTAGAGCGAGCGGACGATGGAGAACTTGTCCGCCACCTTCGCCTGCCGCGGGAAGAGCTCGCTGATCTGCATCCCGGCGACGTTGGTCTTCATCGGGTGCCAGAAGCCGCGGTACTCGGCGGGAGCCTCCGGCTTGAGGTCGTAGAGGTCCATGTGGCTGGGGCCGCCGTCGAGCCAGATGAGGATGACGCGCGTGTCCCTGGCCTTGGCGGACTGCTGGCGGGCCTGGAGCAGGCCGGGGAGGCCGAGGGACGCCATCCCCGCGACGCCGAGCTGAACGAAGCTGCGCCGGCTCATCCCGTCGCAGTAGGTGCAGGGGTCGCCGGCATCCACACGGAGCATCAGTAGCCTCCCCTTCGAGTTTCCCCGCTCTGCTTACTATATGGTCCGGCGGGACGGGAGGTGTTACGGGGGAAAAAGAAAGCCCGGCGGGATCCGGTCAGGGGCGTTTCCAGAGTCCCTGGGAGGGGACGCGGAAGGCGCGGTTGAACTTGCTGGAGGCGTTTTCCCAGGCGATGGTCGCGGTGAGCTCGACGAGCGCGTCGTCGTCGAAGAAGCGGCGGACGCGGACGAAGAGGGCGTCGCCGACGTCGCGGCCGGTGGTGGTGATCGCGTCGGCGTACTCGAGGGCGGCGCGTTCGCGCTCGGAGTAGAGAGGGCTCCCCGCGTAGTCGGCGAGGGCGAGGATCTTCTCGTCGCTCAAGCCCGCCTTGCGGCCGCCGGCCGCGTTGATGTCCTGTCAGAAGACGCACCCGTTGAGGGCGGCGACGCGCCGGTTGAGGAGGGCCTTGAGGGCCGGCTCGATGAGGCCGGACGCCTTGAGCCCGTCCCACATGCCGCGGACGGCCTTGAAGACGCTGGGCCGCCGCGCGTAGAGGAGGTACGGCCCGAGCGTCTCGCCCCAGGTCTCCTCCTGGGTCTTGAACACGGCCGCGAGGTCGGGGTCCACGCGTGCGGGGTCGGCGCCTTCGAGTCTCATGAGGGTTCTCCTCCAGGGCGGGGCTCTCCCGTGATCGGAAGGGCTCCATTCCAAGCAGGCTGCCGAGCTGCTCGCGCACCTTCAGTGATCATACCGCCTGTGCTTCGTGATCGAGCATGCTCAAGTCACAGCCTTTGGATCCTCCTCCGCTAGGCTTGAGCGGACCGCCGGATCCGGAGAGCCTCCGCGACTCTCTTCCTTGCCGGCAGGCGTACGGCGTGGCGGATCAGCCAGCGCCGCGCATCCGCCCTGCCTTCCTCGACGGCCGGGAGTTCCTCCAGCCAGCGCCGGCAGGTCCGGAAGACCCTGTCCGGATGATCCTTGGCGATGTCCCCCAGACTGTTCGCCACCGACCGGCGGACGTAGAGGACCGGATCGTCCTTGAGCACTTCGAGGAGTTCCAGGACGGGGGCGGGGTTCCGCTGGAACTCCGGAAGGCGCGTCGCCCAGGGAAGACGGGGGCGCGTCCCCTCGCTGACCAGGCGGCGGACATGAGGGTTGGCATCCTCCGTCCATTCCCGGAGGCGTTCGAGCGACTCCAGTGGATACCGGACCAGGAAGGGCCGGACGGAGAATTCCGACGTGAACCGCTTGGTCAGCTCGTAATTCGCGCGCATGGCCGCTTCGAAGGTCCCACCCCCGAACAGGGCGATGAAGTGGGCGTGGGGCAAGTAGAAGAACGGGGCCAGCCCGTTGCCTTCCGTCCTCTCGAGCTCGGGCCCGAGCGAGGCGACGAGGATGTCCGCGGCCTTGCTGAAATCCCGGGGGAGCTGCTTCCTCAGGGCTTTCGCGATGTGTGCGCTCCGTTCGAGGAGTCCCAACGCCGAGAGCCCCTCGGTCGCCTCGCGCTCGAATGGCCGGGGTTGGAATCCGGCCGTCGTCCGGGCGAACGACTCCGAGATCAACCGGACGAGCGGGCCGCCGATGAGTTCCTTGAGCGGCGTCCCCGCGACGATGGTGGAGGGCACCTTGAAGCGGGTGACGGGATGCGCGGCGGCTGCCTTCATCGGTGCGCTCGAGTCGTCGGAAGTGTGGACGGTAGCAATCGGCGCTGGCGCCGTCAATCCTCCTGGGAAGTCGCTCGCGAAGAGGTCCTGCAGCGTGCGGGGCGCTGGCCATGGAGCCCGTCGGAAGTCTGGAACCCCTACGCACCCTGCCCCGCAGACGGTTTCAACCGCATGGCCGCGACGCGGTGGACGCGCAAGTCGCTGAGGCTTATACTCCTTCCACGCGCCTGGGTGGCGGAACTGGCATACGCGCCGGTTTCAAAAACCGGTGGCCGCAAGGTCGTGCGGGTTCGACTCCCGCCCCAGGCACCATCCATCGGGAGCTCTATCCGTCGCCTACCGTGCTTGACCTGAAAAAGTGATCCGCCGGAGGCCGATGGGCAGAACGGCCTTGTACGCCAGAGGGAGCCATTCCAATCCCCCAGGCTTCAACTCCGCGAGAGCTTTCTTTGCCCGGTCGTCGAGTTTGGCCCCGTCCAGGTTCAGGGCGAGGTACTTGGGCCGGAGCAAGGCGATGGCTTGGGTTTCAGCTTTCCCTTGCTCAAACCGGAGGATGAGGGCCCCCGGCAGCGTCTCGCCTGCCGACGTCGTAAGCTCTGCGCGCAGGAATAAGCAATCCGTATCCTTCGGCGGCATCCGAAAACCCACGGGCCGGACCCACGTCTCATCGGCCTCCGGATCTTCCTCGGCCCGCTCCAGGTCGAAGGTCCAAACCGGATGCTTCTCAAGATCTGCCGGGGTCAATTCGTCGCAAGGCTTAAACTCCCTCGCTAATTTCATTGGCGCCTCGTCATCAACGGTAGCATCAGTTCCCATCTTTTCCAGTGCGATCTATCAACCGGTAGCTCTTCCCTATGATCGCGGACTCCGGTTCGAGGAACCCAAAGGGAGGGTTCAGAACCGGTATTCGTGAACCTGGCGGAACCTTGCCTGTTGGAGATGCCTCCTTCACTTTCCGTATCTTTGCGTGAAGAGTGCATCCCTATGAATGATGGTTTCAAAAACCGGTGGCCGCAAGGTCATGGGGGTTCGATCCCCCCCCCCAGGCACCACTTCATCGTTCGAATCGCCGCAACCCCACCAACAAGACTCGGTTCACCTGAATCCACATCGATCCGATTCTAGAGACGACTTCAGGACTTGAGGGCTTGAATTGTACTTAGCGGTAAGCAATAATAGGCCTATGGACGCTACTGAAATCGCGCGGGTGCTGGGGCGCCGCGGGGGGTTGGCCCGGGGGCGCGCGCTTTCCCGGGAACGGCGGCGGGAGATCGCCGCGAAGGGCGGACGGGCCCGGGCGCTTTCCCATCATGCGGAGCGGCGGGTCCAAGAGAATTTCAGGGCGCTGGGAGCCATCGAGGTCCTCCGGAATTCCGCCGGGATACATGGCCGCTAGCGACGATTATCTTCGGACCGTCGGAGGGCTGGCAGGAGCCCTCGACGCGCAGGGCTTCGAACCCGTGCTGGTCGGCGGGATGGCGCTGGTCCTCAGGGGTTCCCAACGGGTCACCCGGGATTTCGATCTCCTGGTTTCCACGCTTGGGCGTTCGACGGAAGAGCTGGTGAGGCTGATGTACCAGCACCGCCTCGAGCTGGTGACGAAGTTCACCCCGGCAGGCGAGGTCAAGCGAACCGTCGATAATGTCCGAATCGCCGTGTCCAAGCTGAAGACGGCGAAGCCCCAGAGCCTCTTCTTCTGCAATCCGAAAACAGGACTCCGGGTGGATATACTCCTCGACTTCCCCCTCCCCGCTCACGGGGTTGCGCAGCGAGCCGAGAAGGTCAAGGTGGGATCGGGCGCCCTCCGAGTCGCCTCCCCGCAAGATCTGATGCAGCTCAAGGAAATCTCCTACGCTGATCGCCGATCGGCTTCGGACGCCCAGGACCTGGAGTTCCTGCGGCGGATGGTGCAGGAGTAATCGGCGGTTTCAAAAACCGGTGGCCGCAAGGCCGTGGGGGTTCGACTCCCGCCCCAGGCACCCCGAGTCCTGTGCGCACGCCTGGGCTACGGCTTCCGCGGGGCGTCGAGCTCCACGTCCTCGTCGTCGTCGTCGGTCTCGAGCGCGTGGAGCGCGCGGCCGCGGTCCTCCAGGAAGTTCTCCACGATCCGGTTGTCCAGCGCGACGGATTCCCCGTCCCTCGACGTCTGGAGGTCCAGCAGCTGGACATCCCGCAGCACGCCGCCCTTCCCGAACTCGAGGCGCGCCATCCTGAGGTCCTCCGAGCCCAGCGACAGGATGAGGCCGTCCCAGGAGAGGCCCCCGCGGGTCAGCGGGACCTCGCCGCTCAGGACGAACTTGAAATAGGAACTGCTCCAGGAGGTCCAGTAGGCGCGGTCCACCATCCCGGCGCGCAGGATCAGGTCGGGCGGCCCGAGGCGCTCGAGGGCCTCCTTCAGCGTCGTCCGCCCGGGCTCGAGGAGCCTCGCCTCCAGGACCGGCGCCGGCGTGCCCACCCTCGAGCTCTCGTACGCGAATCCGACGCAGCCCCCCAGGAGCAGGAAGGACGCCGGGATCAGTCTTCCCACGGGAATCCGTACTCCGCCTGCCCGGCGGCGGAGCGGGAGCCCACCGCCGTGACCAGGTCCTGCCGGTTGATGATCACCGTCACCGTGTCGTACTGCTGGTCGGTCCGGCTCAGGTTGACCAGGAGCAGGAAGGTCCCCGTCTCCTTCTTCACCGAGTGGGTGTACATGTACGCCTCCGACTCCAGGAGCCGCACCACCTGCTTCGGCGGACCCAGGAGCTGGAGGACCTGCGCCTTGGTCGTCTTGCCGGGCTCGATCTTCGCGACCGCCTCCGCGTTCCAGGGGCGGTCATCCTTCGACTTGCCGAAGTAGCAACCCGAGAGGAGGAGGAGGGGCGCGATCCCTGCGAGGCGTCGTATCATGGACCCGATTCTACGGCCGGGGGCCTCGCGCGGGCAAACGAAAGCGGACCCTCACTCAGAGTCCGAGGACGAGATGCGCCAGGAGGAGAAGCGCCGCCGCCGTCACCGCCATGGCCACGATCGTGATGGCCTCCGTGCGCACGGGAGGACGGGTCGCGGGGGGTTCCGTGGGGGTCATGGGCGCTCCCGTCGTCAAGGGGTCTCGATCCCGGCTGTCGATTCACATTTTAACTCACGGCGCCTCCCGCCGGGGGTGGAATCGGAAATGCCGCAGCGTTGCCTGTTCCCGCCGCGGGATGCTAGAATCTCGCCGATTCGAGGAACCTTGAACACCATCATCCGCAAGGGCGGGCCCCCGCGGGACCCGCCGCCCCTCCTGGCGGACTACGCGGCGCAGCGCGCCTCCTTCTCCTGGGAGGCCGTGGCGCAGGGGCTCGGCGTTCCCCTGGCGGGCCCGCTCAACCTGGGCGAGCTCGCGTGCACGCGCGGCGGCACCCTCGTCTGGCATGGAGCCCACGGCGAGGAGGAACGCTACCCCGCCGCCGAGCTCGCCGCCCGCTCGGGCCGCTTCGCCAACGCCCTCAAGTCCCTCGGCATCGCCCCCGGCGACCGCGTGGCCCTCCTCTTCCGCGCCATCCCCCAGCTCGCCTTCGCCTTCCTGGGCGCCCTCCGCGCCGGCGCCGTGCCCTGCATCATGGGCCGCGTCCGGAACGCCACCGCCATCAAGAGCCTCCTCGAGCGCACGGGCGCCCGCGTCGCCGTCATCGAGGCCGACGCCCGACCCTTCGTCGGCCCGCTTCGCGGCTCCCTGCCGGAGCTCAAGCACCTGATCCTCCTGCAGAGCCCGGAAGCCGGCCCGGACGAGCTCCGCTGGGAGGATGTCGTGGACAAAGCCGAGCTCTCGTTCGCCGGCGTCCCCCTCGCCCCCGATGCCCCCGCCTACCTCCAGTATTCGGACCTCGGGCTCAATGGCGCCGTCGCCGGCCACCGTGCCGCCTTCGCCCTGGCCAGCTCCGCCTCCCTCGCGCTCGACCTCCGCCCCGGCGAGGGGCTCGTCACCCTCTCCGTCCCCGGCGATACCCTTTTCGTCCCCTACCTCCTGCTCGCCCCCCTCCTCCTCGGTGCCACGACCTTCCTCTTCGAGGACCCCGCCCGCTTCCCTTTCTTCGGGAAGTTCAAGGACCCCGTCCACGTGTGGTACTCCCCCGTCCGGGCGATCGACGTCGTCATCCGCAACGACCCCGGCCTCGCCGCGCTCCTCTCCTCCTGCCGCCACATCGCGGTGAGCCACCCCTACGACGCCCCGTTCGTGGCCATGACCCAGCTCTCCTGGGGCTCGCCGCTCCACCCCACCTGGTTCCCGCGCGAGATGGGCGCCATCCAGTGCGCCGAGTTCAGATCCTCGGACCTCCAGCTGGACTCCGTGGGCCGCCCGCTGCCGGGCGTGGAACTCGCCCTGGAGCCGGGCACCGACCTCCTCATGCTCCGCCAGGGCCCTTCCTCCCCCTTCACCGGTTACTGGGGGGACACCGAGCTCACCGGACGCCGGATCCGCGACGGCTGGTTCGTGAGCGACCAGCGCGGCAGGATAGAACGCGATGGATACGCCTGGCTTGTTTCCTGAGACGCCCGCCCGCGGGCCCTCCCGCCCCGCGGCGGCGCTGAGCCTCATCGTTCTCGCGTTCCTCCTCCTCCTGGGGCTCACCCTCTGGCAGGTTTCCCGACTCAAGGAGGAACGCGATGCCTCCCAGCGGCAGGTGGACGAGCTCCTCGCCCTGATGAAATCCCGTCCCGTCACCCCGCCGCCTCCACCCGCTCCGTCTCCCGATCCCCCGCCCCTCCCGCCGCTGATCGTCCCCGAGGTCGTCCCCGCCCCGCGGGTGACGGTCCGGGTCCTCCCCACAGGGGAATCCCCGCAGGAGCGGATCGCCCAGGGAATCCAGGAGTTCAAGGCGGGCCGCACCGACCAGGCGGAGCTCCAGTTCTTCCGCGCGGTGCCGGACGCGTACGTCCACCTGCTCGTGGCCCGCCTCGCCCAGGACGACGTCCGCGAGGCCTTCTCGCTCCTCACGCGGGCGGCCGGGGCCGACCTGCTCTGGTTCAAGAAGCTCAACCCGCGCTCGCTCTTCGGCACGGCCGAAGCGTTCGAAAAGATGCTCGCCTCTCTCGAGGCGCGCGTGCGGGCCGATCCGCTCGACCGCGAGTCCAAGACGCTCCTGGCCTACCTCCACTACCATGAGAAAGGCGCCGCCTACGCGAAGGCCCTCCTCGTGGAGGTTCTGGCGGCCGACCCGGGGCACGCCGCGGCGAAGGGCTTTCTCGAGAACGTGGATAAGTAGCGCGCCCCCAAAGGGATGTGTTGACTCGTCCGCCGGGGGCCCCTATAATCGCGCGCGATAGCCGCTCAGCCATGCCGACCTATGACTACGCTTGCCGCGCTTGCGGGCACCGGTTCGAGCGGTTCGAGTCGATCCATGACGACGCGTCCAAGAGCTGCCTCAAGTGCGGGAAGAAAAAAGCCCGTCGCATGCTGGGCGTCGGCGCGGGGCTGATCTTCAAGGGGAGCGGCTTCTACACCACGGACTACGCCCGCAAGGGCAAGGGCGGGTCTGAGGACGCGGGATCTAAGGATTCCGAGAAGAAGCCCGAGAAGAAGGGTCCCGAGGAGAATAAGCCCGCCGCCAGGGAAGAGAAGAAAGAGAAAAAAGAGGAGAAGGAGCCGAAGAAATGAGAGAGCTCAAGGGGGACTGGCGGGACCTCTTCAACGGGTTCATGGTGGCGCTCGACCTGCGCAAGTGCTTCCTGGGCCTGTGCGGCATCGTCGTCACCATCGTCCTCTGCGGCGGCCTCACGATCGTGCTCGGGAACGGGATCAACGACAAGGCGGTGAATCCGCCCGACGACCTCGTCCTCCACAAGTGGCTGGGCACGCAGTACGACGCCTGGCACGTCATCTACGCCTCCAAGGGGTCCACCTACGTCCCCTACACGATCGCCTTCGTGCTCCTGTTCCTCGGGATCTGGTCCTACTTCGGCGGGGCCATCGCGCGGATCGCGGCCTACGAGATCGCCAAGGAGGGGGAGCGGATCGAGACGCGCAAGGCGCTCCAGTTCGCGCGGAAGAAGTTCTGGTCGTTCTTCTGGGCGCCCCTCATCTGCGCCATCGGGTTCCTGTTCTTCGCGATGTGCAACTATGTGGGTGGCGCGGTGGGCGGCGTGCTGGACTACGCGTGGGTGGGCGCGCCGGTCGTCGCGATCCTCCTGCCGCTGGCGCTCCTCTCGGGGTTCATCATGACCCTGATCGCCGTGGGCACGGTGACCGGGTTCCCCCTCTTCGCGCCCGCCGTGGCCGCCGAGGGGACGGACAGCTTCGACGCAGTCAGCCGCGGCTTCAGCTACGTCTACTCCCGGCCCTGGCACTTCACGTGGTACCAGCTGGTGAGCTGGGGCTACGGCTACGTCTGCATCTTCTTCGTGATCCTCTTCGCCATCACCATGTGCTACCTGGGCATCGCGATGGGCGGGGCGGGCTTCGAGCTCTGCGGCGTCATGCACAAGGACGAGTTCAAGGATATCTCGAACGCCTCCTGGTCGCTCATCCTCTCGGACAAACCCGACCATCAGAAGATGTCCTCGTACGCGTGGGACCCCGTCTCCCTCGCCTGCCAGCCACACCCGTACGGACGCCTGCAGACCCTGGCCAACCAGATCGTAGGATGTCACCAGGCCCTGCCCCACAAAGTGCTGGCCACGAACCACGGCATCGCGGGGTTCATCGTGACGCTCTGGCTCTCG
>JAHFOZ010000440.1 GCA_023261405.1 Planctomycetota bacterium | reverse complement strand
GTTGTTGAAGAGGATCTCGAGGGCCGGGACCACCTTGACCCCCTCCTTGCACGAGGGCAGCAGGCGCTGGCAGAGGATGGCTTTCAGGTTGAACGCCAGGGACTGGCGGATCAGCGGCTGCCGCTCCGTCGGGAAGAGATCGAGCAGCCGGCCGATGCACTGCGGCGCGCTGGACGCGTGGATGGTGGCGAAGACGAGGTGGCCCGTCTCGGAGGCCATCAGCGCGGCGTCGAACGAGACGTAGTCGCGCATCTCGCCCACCAGGATGACGTCCGGGTCCTGCCGCACCACGTGCTTGAGCGCCTGGTGGAAGTCCGGCACGTCGATGCCGATCTCGCGCTGGTTCACGAAGGACTTCTTGTCCGTGAAGAGGTATTCGATCGGATCCTCGACCGTGACCATGTGGAGCTTCTGGGTCGTGTTGATGTGGTCGAGGATGCAGGCGAGGGTGGTGGACTTCCCCGAGCCCGTGGGCCCCGCCACGATGATCAGCCCCTGCTCGTACTCGGTGATCCTTTTCGTGGGCGCGGGGAGGTTCAGGTCCTCGAAGCTGGGGATCGAGGTGTTGACGCGCCTCATGGCCGTGGCCATGACCCCGCGCTCGTGGAACACGTTGATGCGGAAACGGCCCACGCCCTGGATCGAGTAGGCGAAATCCAGGTCGTGCTCGGTCTCGAAGCGGTCGCGCTGGACCTCGCTCATGATTTCGTACATCATCCGCTTGACCTCCTCGGCCGTGAGCGGCTTGTTGCCCAGTTCGTGCAGGTTGGTGTTGATGCGGAGTATGGGCTTCTGGCCGACCTTGAGGTGGAGGTCGCTCGCCTTGTTCTTCGCGCAGGCGACCATGAACCGCTCGATCTCCTTGAGCTGTTCGGGCGCCTTGACCTCCGCGGCGACCTGCCCCCCCTGGATGGGGATCGCCTGGGTCGCCGGCCTGGCGGCGGGTTGCTCGGACATGCGTGCACCTCCGTGCGGTTCGCGGCTCTTGCCCCGGACCTATGACCTTAGCACCCCGGCGGGGTCGGCGCAAGAACCCTACTTCTTCTTCCGGCGGATCGGGGTGGACTCGCCGCCCCCGGCCCGCTGCTTCGACAGCTTCGCGAAGGGCGTCCCGTACTGCTTCTCGTAGTACTTCCGGAATTCGCCCGACCGGATCCGCGCGGCCCAGTCCCCGTGGGCACGGTACCACTCCACCGTCTCCCGCAGGCCCCGGTCGAAGGGGACCTCCGGGGTCCACCCCAGGTCCCGTCGGGCCTTCGTGCAGTCGATCGCGTAGCGGCGGTCGTGTCCCGGCCGGTCTTTCACGAACTGGAGGAGCGACTCCGGCCGGTCCAGGATCTCCAGGATCGCCCGCGCGGTCTCGAGATTCGGGCGCTCGTTCCCGCCCCCCAGGTTGTAGACCTCCCCCGGCTTCCCCTTCTCGAGCGCCGCCAGGATGCCGCGGCAGTTGTCCTCCACGTGGAGCCAGTCGCGCACGTGCATCCCGTCCCCGTAGAGCGGGCAGCCCCGCCCTTCGAGCGCGTTCGTCACGAAGAGGGGGATGAACTTCTCCGGGTACTGCTGCGGCCCGTAGTTGTTGGAGCTGCGCGTGATCACGGCCTCGAGGCCGAAGGTGTGGACGTAGGCGCGCACCATCAGGTCGGCCCCGGCCTTCGTGGACGCGTACGGGTTGTTCGGGTGGAGCGGCGTCGTCTCGGTGAACGCCCCCTCCGGCGGCAGCGAGCCGTAGACCTCGTCGGTGGAGACCTGGAGGAAGCGCTTCACCCCGTGGCGCTTCGCCGCCTCGAGGAGATGGAGCGTCCCCTGCACGTTGGTGCGCACGAATTCCACGGGCCCCTGGAGGCTGCGGTCCACGTGCGACTCGGCCGCGAAGTTCACGACCGCGTCGAAGCCCTCCCCGGCGGTCCGCTCCAGGAAGTCCGGATCCACGATCGAGCCGTGGACGAAGGCGTAGCGGCGCTCCTTCTCCACGTCGCGGAGGTTCTCGGGGTTCCCGGCGTAGGTGAGCGCGTCCAGGTTGGTCACCCGCACGTCGCGCCGGGAGCGCAGGACGAGCCGGATGAAGTGCGACCCGATGAAACCGCAGCCGCCGGTGACGAGGATCTTCATGGATGGGGCCCGGGCATTTAAAACGCTTTTGCGGCCCGGGACGTCTATATTATATCTGGCTTCCCTCTTCACCAAGGAATAGGAGACCCGCCATGATCCGACCCCGCGCCGCGACCGCCCTGGTCGCCTTCGCCGCCCTCATCGGCACGGGCCTCCTGCTGCCCGCGCAGGAGTCGCAGGACAAGGTGGCGAAGATCCTCGACCGCATCGAGGAGCTGGGCGAGGCGGGGCTCTGGGAAGGCTCGCGGGACCTGGACGCGCTGGGCCGCGGCGCCGCGGACGAGATCCGGAAGGGCCTCGCGCGGGCGAACCCCTTCGTCCGCATCGCGTCGGCCAGGAGCCTGTACGGCAGGGAACTCCGCGAAGAGGCGCTCGACGCGCTCGCGAAGGTGATCACGGGCAAGAATGCCGCCGCCCGCCGCGTCGCCGCGGACGTCGCCGGCGCGCTCGTGGCGGCCGATGCGGGGATCACCGCGGAGGACCGGAAGCGCGCGATGCAGGACTTCGAGAAGCAGGCGGGCGAGTCGGAGGACCTGCTCGCCCAGGTGGCCCTGTGGCGGGCCCACCACCGGCTGGCGCCCGGCAACATGAAGTCCATCAAGGCGGTGCAGGGGCTTTTCGCGAAGGCCGACCGCCGCGAGGTCAGGGAGGAGGCCGCCCTCGTCCTGGCCGAGATGGACCGGTTCGGGGACGCGAAATCCGTCCTGGTCGATCTGGCGAAGGAGCCCAGCGAGCGGGGCCGCAGCGCCGCGGCCTTCCTCAAGCTGCAGGACCTGGTCAAGGATCTCCGTCGCGAAGGCGCCTCGGCGTCCCGGTACGACTTCAAGCAGCTCGAGGAGGCGATCGACGCCCTCAAGTCGTGGTACTACGACGAATCCAAGATCGTCCCCGAGAAACTCGTGGAGGCCGCCGTCCGCGGCGCCTGCGCCAGTCTCGACCCCTATACGATCTACATGGACGAGGCCGCGATCAAGCAGCTCAAGGAGGAGGACCTCGGCGGGCAGTACGGCGGCATCGGCGCGCGCGTCGCCATGCGCAAGGACAAGGCCGGAAACGCGTGGCTCACGATCGAGGAGCCCATCTTCTCCGGCGCGGCCTACCGCAACGGCCTGCGCTCCAACGACAAGATCATCGAGATCGAGGGCGAGTCCACGGCCAACAAGGAGCTCTACGAGCTCGTGAAGCGGCTCCGCGGCAAGGCGGGGACGCCCGTCAAGTTCAAGGTCGTCCGCCGCGGGTGGATCAAGGAGCGGGCCTACGAGATCGTCCGCGAGCAGATCCGCCTGGAGACCACCATCCACCGGATGCTGCCGGGCGGGATCGGCTACATCCGGCTCACCACCTTCGGCGAGCAGGACATCGATCTCATCGAGAAGGCCATCAAGGACTTGCCCGCGATGAAGGCGCTCGTGTTCGACCTCCGCGGCAACTCGGGCGGGTACCTGCGCACCGCGCGCAAGATCGCCAGCTACTTCCTCGAGCCCGGCAAGGAGATCGTCTCCACCCGCGCGCGGGGGAAGGAGATGGAGAACCTGAAGGCCGACGGCTCCAAGCTCACCGACGTCCCGCTGGTCATGCTCGTGGACGACGGCTCGGCCTCTGCCAGCGAGATCCTCGCCGGCGCCCTCCAGGACCACAAGCGGGCCCTCCTCGTGGGCGAGAGGACCTACGGCAAGGGAAGCGTCCAGGACATCAAGTTCCTCGAGACCACGGGCAAGAAGAGCGGCGTGAAGATCACCATCTCCAAGTGGTACCTCCCCAGCGGCCGCACCGTGGAGAAGGACAAGGAGAAGGCGATCGAGGGCGGCGTGGAGCCCGACGTCAAGATCGCCCCGCCCGAGCGCGACTTCTGGCGCGACGCCGAGTTCGAGCGCCTGCGCGCCGGCGACGACGTCGAGAAGTACATCAAGGGGATCGACAGCCAGGAACTCCTCCTGAAGATCGCCGAGTCGGACGGGGGAGACCTCTCGATCTACCCGGGGCTCGACGCGCTGGTGGAGTCGCTGAAGACCCGGGCGTCCAAGGAGGACGTGCGCGACCTGGTCCGCGAGCAGATCCGCAAGCGGGTGCAGGACGAGATCCTCAAGCGCCCGATCTATGTGGACCTGCAGGCTGACGTGCAGCTCCAGCGCGGGGTGCTCGAGGCCTGCCGGAAGGCGGGAGTGGACGCCAAGGCCGTGCGCGAGTATTCCACGTTCGCCAAGGCCGCCGATTCGAAGCCCACGGCCGAGAAGCAGTACTAAGTGCCCGCGGTCATGAACCCGTGCCGTAGCTCGCACAGCGCGTAGCTCGTAGCTTGTAGCTCGCAGGCGGCCCACCTTCAGGCTTTCAGCTGCAAGCTAAGAGCTGTGCTCAACGATACGAACAAATGAAACCGCGCGCTCAG